>NZ_JBEZVK010000011.1:0-165919 GCF_040636955.1 Streptomyces sp. NPDC032472 | reverse complement strand
CAGCGGCTCGGCCGCCACCGGTGGGTCGTCGAGCGGACCGTGTCCTGGCTCGCCGGCTGCCGTCGGCTCCACCGCCGCTACGAACGCAAGGCAGAACACTTCCTCGCGTTCGTCGGCATAGCCGCAGCCCTCATCTGCCACCGCCGCCTCACCAAATGAAACGACCTCTAAGCCTTCAGGGGACGCGCACGGTGCCCGCGTCCCCATAGCGTCTCTTCAGATCCAACCTGTAGTCGGGAGCCGAAGTGCGACTTGACAAGTACCGGATAGTCTTCGGCGTGCGGGGCTTCCCTCTCGTCATGGTGCTCGGGCTGCTGGCCAAGCTGCCGGTCGTGGCGATCCCGATCGTCGTGACCCTGCACGTGACCAGCGGGCTCCACCATGGGTACGGGCAGGCAGGCCTGATCATCGGCGCTTGGACCGCCGGGTTCACCATCGGTTCGCCCATCCAGGGCCGATTCATCCACCGGTACGGCCTGCGACCGGTGTTGATGGTCTCCATCGTGGCCCAGGGGGTGTTCTGGGGTCTGGCGCCGAACCTGTCGTACCCGGAATTCGCGGTGGGTGCTCTCGCCTCCGGACTGCTGCTGGTACCGGGCTCCACAGTGATCCGGCTGGCCATCGGCGGACTGGTCCCACGGGAGCACCGGCAGGCCGCGTTTGCCGTGGACTCGATGATCACCGAAATCTCGGTCATGACCGGCCCCACCTTGGCCGCTCTCCTCGCCACTCAGGTCTCGACGAAGGGAGCGCTGGTCGTCCTCTGTCTCGCCCTGGTCATCAGCGACGGCGCCCTGGTGCTGTGCAATCCCCGGATCGAAGAGGAGCCGGCGGCGGCGAGCACTGAGCACCCGCCGCCGCCCGCTGCGCCGCGGAGCCGGATGACCGTCAAGCTGGTCGCGGTCCTCGCCTGCTCGCTGTCGGCCGGAGCGATCGTCACGGGCTATGAGGTCGCCATCGTCGGCTCCCTGCGGTCCACGGGGCAGCTCGAATGGACCGGCTTCGTGCTTTTTGGATGCGGGGTGTATTCGCTGGTCGGCGGGCTGGTGTTCGGAACCCTTCAGCGCAGCGTCCCGGTGCCGTTGATCATCGGTCTGCTGGGGCTGGCCACCATGCCCCTGGGGCTGACGGCAGGGAATTGGTGGACGCTCACCCTGGCGCTCGCCCCGGCCGCAGCGCTCTGCGGGCCGGCTTTCGCCGCGACCGCGAACGCCGTCAGCCAACTGGTCGAGGACGGTGACCGGGCCACGGTCATGAGCATCTACGGATCCGCGCTCGCCGCCGGCGCCGCGGCGGGCGCCCCGCTCTCGGGGGCCGTCATCGACTCCGGTGGCTCCGAGGCCGCCTTCGCGGCGGTCGGCGGTCTCGGCGTGATCGTCGCGATCGCCGCCTGGGGCGCACTGGAGCGCGGCTCACGACGGGTCCTCGAAGAGGCCGCCTCGGCTGCCCCCACTACGACGCTCAAGAGGTGAGAAATGTCTACCCCACAGCAGCTCAACGGCAGTGAGCATGTCGTCGTCATCAATCGGTGGGCGGAGCACTATGCGGACTTCGAGCGCTATCTCGACCACCGAGTGCATCGGGTCACGTATGTGAGCACCGAGGTGGGTCTCGCGGCCGTCCCCCGCGAGGCCACCGAGGTGGTCACGGTGCAGGCCACCGACAACCTGGCGGAAGTCGCGAACGCGGTGGAGGGCTTGGCGCGCCGGCACGGGGCTCCGGACCGCATCGTGGCGCTGAAGGAGGACGATCTCCTGGTCGGTGCCGGCCTGCGGGACAAGTGGGGGGTGCCGGGCCCCTCGGTGGACCAACTGCTGCCCTTCCGCGACAAGTTCCTGATGGCGGCGCGGGTGGCGGAAGCGGGGGTGGAGATACCGTCCTTCGCCCTGGTGACCGCCGCAGGGGCGGTGCGTGGATTCGCCGAGTACGTCGGCTGGCCGGTGATCGTCAAACCGACGACCGGCAGTTCCAGCGCCGGCGTGGTCCGGCTCGACGGGCCGGCTGACCTGCACAGGCTGTCGTTCGCTGCCGGCCCCCAAATGGTGCAGGCGTTCAACCCTCACCAGATCTACCATGTGGACGGGGTATTCACCGGAGAACGGCTCTTGGTCCTACGCGCCTCACGGTATCTGAACAACCCCTTGGACTTCCGTTCCGGTGGCTTTCTGGGCTCGACGGAGGAGAGTGACCCGTACATCACGGGAATCATCGCCGAGTTCGCACTCGGGGTCATGCGTGCACTGACCGACCAGGCTCTGGTGTTCCATCTCGAAGTGTTCGTGGACGCCGATACCGGTTCCTGTGCCTTCATGGAGGTCGGTGCCAGAGTGGGCGGCGCGGAAATTCCCTTGCTCTGGCGGGAGGTGCACGGGTACGACCTGATGGAAACCGCGTTCCGGATTCAGCTGGGCCTGGAGATCGACGAGGAGGTCCCGCCGATCCCGGATGAAGTCGGCGGCTGGCTGCTCATTTCGGCGCCGACGGACCGTCCCTGCCGGATCACCGAGGTCACGCCGATGGTGGGGCGGCATCCGGGTCCGTACGCCGAGGCGTTGCTGACGGCAGGCGAGGTCCTGCCCGATGCGGACTCGTACTACGAACACGTCGGTGGCCGATTCCGGTTCCGCGGGAGGTCGAGCCAGGACGTGGAGGAGGCGATCCGCACCGTCGCGGCCGAATTCCAGGTGCGTGCGGAACCGGTTGACCTGGTGCACGCGACACCGAACGACTGACGGCCGTCACACAGGGGCGGGGTTCGCGGTGCGGACGTCGCCCCTGGAGACGTCGAAGGCCGGCCCGCCGTGCGGGACCTGCAGCAAGGGCACACCACCACTTCGACAGGGTCGACGCGTGGGGGCAGGACGGCCAAGAGGCGGTCGCCGGCCGCCCCGGCCAGGGCCACCGCGACCGCCTCCATCGACGCTCCCTCCGCACTCCGCTGACCGGCAGCGGCAACTCCTCTGCCTACGGTTGGGCCGGCGGCCGCAGGCGCAGGCCGTGCATGCCGTTGTCGACGGCGAGCACCGTGCCCACCGTGGCACTCGACAACGGGCTCGCCAGGTAGGCGATCGCGCCCGCCACCTCGTCGGCAGACACCAGACGCCCCGTCGGCTGGAACGCGTTGAGCGCGGCCCGTGCCGCCGTCACGTCCGCCGCCTGGCTGAGCGACCTGTCGATCCAGGGCGTGTCCGCCGAGCCAGGGGCGACGCAGTTGACCCGGATGCCCTCGCGGACGTGGTCCGCCGCCATCGCCAGCGTCAGTGCGTACACCGCACCCTTGCTGGCCGAATACAGCACCCGCTGCTCGACGCCGGCCCAGGCCACGATCGAGCAGGTGTTGACGATCGCCGCGGCGGGTGAGCGCCGCAGGTGCGGCAGCGCGTGCCGGGCTACCCTGACCATCCCGACCACGTTGACGTCCATGACCCGCAGCCACTCGTCGTCGCTGTTCCCGGTCACGTCCCCGACCGCGCCGATGCCGGCGTTGTTCACCACCACGTCCAGCCTGCCGAACCGCTCGATCACGGCGGCCACGGCGGACTCGACCTGGGCGTCGTCGGTGACGTCGACCTCGATGCCCAGGATGCCGTCCGGGAGGCCGTCCGGTTTGAGGTCGAATACGGCGACCTCGGCACCCCTGCGGTTCAGCAGTTCCGCCGTGGCAAGGCCGATTCCCGACGCACCGCCGGTAACGATCGCGACCAGTCCTCCGAAGTCAGTCATCAATTGTCTCCTGCTTGTTCGCTTTGGACGCCGCGCCTCTGCGCGGCAGACTGAACTGGGCGGACAGCACCCCGGCGACGCCGACCATGCCCCACAGAACCCATGAGCCGAGCGAGTACAAGGCGCCGCCGATGAGTGGTGAGATGCCCGTGCCGGTCGTGTACGCGACGCCGTACAGCCCCTGGTAGCGGCCGACCATGTGCGGTGGCGCCAGACTTCCCAGGTAGGCCATGGACACGGAGCTGGTGATCATCTCGCCGAGCGTCCACACCAGCACCGTCCCCAGCAGCAGGGTCATGCCGTCCGCGAGACCGGTCAGCGCGAGACCGGCACCGGTGATCAGGTTGCCGATGGCCAGGACGTACTCCGGTCGGATCCGGGAGACCACGGCGGTGATGGGCAGTTCAAGCGTCAGCACCAGCAGGCCGTTGAGTCCGATGAGGAAGCCGAAGTCACGCTCGCTCAGACCCACGTCGTTGACGTGCAGGGGCAGGCCGACGGTGGACTGAATGTAGACGAACTCGGCAAACACGGTCATCACCAGGAAGCGCACCAGGACGCGGTCCGCCAACGCCTCCCGGTATCCCACCGACCGGCCCGTCTGTGCGTGCGCGTCGTCCTGGTCGGACGGCTGCTCGGGCACGTCCCGCAGCAACGCCGCGATGACCAAGCCGAACAGCAGGCACGCGGCGGCATTGCCCAAGAAGAGCTCCGTATAGGAGGTGTTGGCGAGCATGCCGCCGATGACGCCGCCCACGGCGGCCCCGACGTTCTGCGTGAACCGGAACACTCCGAAGGCGGCGAGTCGCTGCTGGTCGCCCGACACGGAGTCGACCAGCAACGCGGCCGCGGCCGGCCGGTAGACCTGCGACGTCACACCGATGAGCCCGACCAGCACGACGATCAACGGCAGCGCATCGAGGAACGGCACGAACACCGTGAGCCCGGAGGTGGTCACGGCGGACAGCACGATGGTCCATCGCCTGCCGATCTTGTCGGCGAGATAACCGCCGACGACGTTGCCGAGCACCTTGCCCAGACCCGACGCGGCCAGCACAAACCCCGAGGCGATGCCGGAGTAGCCGCGATTGGTCAGGTAGAGCACGATGAACACGGGCAGGAAGTTGCCGACCTGGTTGACCAGGATGCCGAAACTGATGATCCACACCCGGCCGGGCAGATCGCGCAGCGCGTCGCGGAACCGAGGCTTGTCGACGCCCGGCTGGTCCGATGCCGTGGTGCTCACGCGACGGGCTCGGTCCGTATGCGAACCGCCTCGGCCAGCCGCCTGCCGTGGGCGATCGCCTCGGTGACGTCGGCGCCGCGGACGACGATGTGGCCAGGTGCATCCTCGTTCCAGGTCAGCGGTGGGACCACGTCACCCGGCTGCACCTTCACATGCAGGTCGACGCACGCCGGGTCCGCACGCACGGTGTCGACGCCGGCCACCTCCACGACCCGGCCGGGCTCCGTGGTGAGGAACCGGAGGGACGCTCCACCTCGGGGCACGGGCGAAGCCGTCAGTGGCTCCACCACACCCGACCAGGCTCCCAACGCATAGGGTTCCATGTCGACGCCGTAAACGATCTGGGCCATGTCGTTGATCCGGCCACCGCCGATGCGGTTGTGCGATTCCATGATCCGCGGGCCGCGCGAGGTCAGCACGACCTCGGTGTGCGCGGGGCCGTTGCGCAACCCCACCGCGTCGAGGAAGTCCCGTACCAACTGTACGGCTTCTTCGACCACTTCCGCCGGGTGGAGGCTGGGCTGCCACGCTGCGACCTCGACGAAGCCGGTGCTGCCGAAGCCGTCGAACCCGGTGCCGCCCAGCTCACGGTCGGTCGTGGCCACGACCACATGCCGGCCGTCGAAACTCAGCGTCTCCACACTGAAGCACGGACCCTCCAGGAACTCCTCCATGAGGAACTCCTCGAAGGAGTCGGCGAAGGCCACGTCCCCAGCGGCCCACTCCCTTTCGCTCAGGGACAGGTACCGCTCGGCGACGGCGTCCACGTCGGCTTCGTCGCGGACGCAGAACACCCCCAGGCTGCCCGATTCACGGATCGGCTTGACGATGACCGGGAGGCCGTGCGCGGCGACGAAGTCCCGTACGTCCTGCGTGGAGCGGCCGACCGCGGAGGCCACCGGGCTGATGTCCTTCGCGGCCAGGTGACGGCGCATCCGCGCCTTGTCGAGCAGCAGTTCCACGGTGGCGACGGACTCACCGTCGAGGTCGAGCGCCTCGTTGATCCGCGCAGTCGGCAGCAGCCCGAACTCGGTGAGCGACATGGCCGTCCGGAACGGGTACGACTCGTGCAACGCCCGAGCCAGCGGCAGGAACCGGTCGATGTCGCCGTAGTCGAGTAGCAGCGCCTGGCCGACATAGGGCCAGTGATCGCGGTCGTACGCATCCGGGTACTGCGCGTGGATCACGTCCAGGCCGAGTTCCCTGGCCTTACGCACATGGTCGAGCTTGCCACCGATGATCAGGACGCGAGGCCGCTGACCGGTGGGCTGGACATCGTTGGACATCGTGGCTCCTCATCTCAGGTTCCCCCGGCGGCTCGCCGGGAGCGGGGAACGGTCCCCGTCCGCGGTCATGTCGACGTCCCTTACAGGGGGCCGTCGCCGAAGAGATGGTCCTGTTCGATCTGCCGCAGCGTCTGGTAGTCGGCACGCACCGCTGCCGGATCACCGGAGATGAGGTATACGAGCCCCGGCTGCGTCGCGACGTCCACGGACCGGGGTAGCGGGTTTCCGGCCGGCAGCGTCATGACGCAGTCGGCATAGGTCGGCAACGCACGGACCACGGCCATCGCCTCGTGGGAGGGGACCACACTGTGGTCCCTCGGGTTGATGAGCGTCACGGAACGCGAGTGCTGAAGCAACTGGTAGTCAGCCGTGTGCAGTTGGTTGAATTCGTCCGGCCGCGCCGCGGACAGGGCAAGGAGCTCCACCTGGTTGGTCCCGAAACAACGCGTGATGATCTCCGGAAGCTGACCGCCGCCAGCACGTGCGTTGCATTCGACGAGCACCGGTCCCCTGGCGGTCAGCATGACCTCGGTATGCGCCGCTCCATGGCGGATCTCCAGGGCATCGAGCACCTGATGGACGTAAGACTCCAGCTTCTTGGCATTCGGATCATCCGGCGCCAGCGGCTCGTCGTAGTCGTAGACGAAGTCGCCACCAGGGACCCGGCGTTTGTAGTAGCGCCAGATCTCGACAGTGTGATGCTTGCCGTCATGGCTGACCGTATTGACGTAGTGCTCGTCTCCAGCCAGGAACTCCTGCGCGAGCACCACCGCATTGGGTATCCCGCGGCCGTCGGTACTGCTCATTATCTTTTCGTGGGCGGCGCGAATCTGCTCGGCGGACGAACATGCCATGACGTTGTTCGTGGCATAGCCCGAGATCGGCTTCAAGACGACCGGATAGCCCGCGGACGACTCGGCCCATGCGATCGTGTCGTCCACGTTGGACGACACGAAACTGGCTGCATGCGCCAGTCCGGCCTCACGCATGGCCAGGGCCATCTCGTATTTGTTGCGGCGAGCAGCCGATTTGTTCAACCCGTTGCCGCGCGTGCCGAGTTCGGCGGAGAGCTGATCGACCAGTTCGACGCCCGACTCATAGCCGGCGATCACATGACCGACCCCATACTCGCGCAGCGTGGAAGCCGTGGCCACGACGTCGCCGTCATGCCGGACATCGCCCACGTAGTCGTCAGAGTTGACTTTGATGTTGAGGTCGGGGTTCTGCGACAGGACGTGCACACATTCCATGCCGTACTGGCGCAGCGCCGCCGGAAGGAAGCGCCCTGTCGAGTACGCGTCGACGATCGCCACTCGGGTCGTGGTCGGGCGAAGGCTAGTTGGCATCGTCAGCAGTCTCCCTGCCTGTCGGAGAAACCGCCAACGAAGGCTCGTATCCATACCGTTGGCGGGACGGTAAATCCACGGTCACCGTGGTGCCGGAACCCCGCAGCGCCCGGCTGACCGGGTCGGGCACCCGCCCGTCCGCGATGCGTACCGACGGCACTCCGCCGGTCAGCGCCTCACGTGCCGCGATGAGTTTGAGCGCCATGCCGCCGCCGGCGAACCGGCCCGGCGCCCCGGTCGCGGGCACCTCGTAGGTGCTCAGCACGCTGTTGCCGTCGTCCGGGTCGGCGAGTACGCCCGGTGCGCCGGTCAGCAGCACCAACTGGTCGGCCCCGAGTGCCGCCGCGAGCGCCGCCGCGACACGGTCGGCGTCGACGTTCACCGGTTGGCCGTCCTCGTCGATCGCGGGCGGTGAGACCACCGGCACGAAGCCGGACCGCAGCAGGGTTTCCACCAGTTCGGTGCGCACCTCGCTGAGCCTACCGCTGAGGTTGTCCCGGACCAGTGTCGTCCGGCCGTCCACGACGGACCGCACGGCGGACTTGCGGCGGGCGCGCAGCATGCCCCCGTCCAGGCCGGTGAGGCCGACCGCGAGCACTCCGAGCCGGGACAGCTCCGCGACGAGCTGCGGTTTCACCCCGCCCGCCAGCGCGAGGACGACCACCTCCAGCGTCGCCGGGTCGGTGTACCTCGCGGACACCTGGTCCGGGGACAGGAGGGTGCGTTGCGGGACACCGAGCCTCCCGGCCAGCTGGGCGATCGCCCCGGACCCGCCGTGCACCAACACGACCGACTGTCCCTCCTGGACGAGCCGGGAGACGTCGGCGCAGATGTGTGCGGCATCGACGGACGGATTGCCGCCGCACTTGACGACCGTCAGCGGTCTGGTGGTCACAGCTTCTCCCGTTCGTCGGGGATCGGTTGGGATGCGAGCCGGGGAAGGACGGGCCGAGCGCTTCCGTCTGCACGTCACGCACGGCCCCCGCCCCGGTCGCAGTCATGTCGGCCGGCACTCCGGGATGGGTGGAGATCCCGACCTCGGGCCGGTGCACGCGTGGGCCCGTCCCTGCCTGTGCGCGGTCTCTACTCTCCCCAGTCCTCTTCGACCTCGGGCGCGAGAGCCAGCATCGCCGGACTCAACGCCACGATCTCCAGTTCGCTTCGGCAACCCGCACACTCGACGATCTCGTTGAGCCGCGGCGAAGCACCGATCGTCACCTCATCCTCGCACTCCGGGCAGGCCTGCACTGTGGTCATGTGATGGTGTCCCTTCAATTGTTGGTTCCGGAGAGGGCCATTGCGTCGAGGCCGGTTCGGACCGTCCTCACGACCCGCTCCGCGGTGAGTTCGTAGTGGCCGACGAGGTGCTCCTGGTCACCGACCTCGTCGACGAACCGGTCCGGCACGCCCAGCCGCAACACCCTTGTGGGCGCCGCCTCCGCCAGGGCCTCGGCGACCGCGCCGCCGAGGCCGCCGCTGCGCCAGTGCTCCTCCAGCGTCACCACGAGCGGGGCAGGACGGGCCGCGGCCACCAGCGTCCGGGTGTCGAAGGGGCGCAGGGTGTGCATGTTCAACACCGTCGCCTCGATGCCCCCTTCGGCCAATACGTCCGCCGCCGCGAGGCAGGCGAGCACCGGGTAGGGGCCGCAGCTCACAAGCACGACGTCGCCGCCCTCGCGCAGCGTCTGCGCCTGCCCGATGACCGGCGGCTCGGTCGCGGGCAGCGCTGGTGACGGCTTGCGGCCGAGCCGGACGTACAGCGGTCCGGGCAGGGCGTCCACGTCCGCGCTCTGCTCGACGAAGGCCTCCGTGGCGGCGGCGTCGGCGGGCACCACCACGGTCATGCCTGGCAGCACCCGCATGACGGCGAGGTCCTCCAGGGCCTGGTGCGTCGGGCCGAGGTGGCCTGCGGCGAGGCCGCCGTGGGTGGCCATGATGCGGACTGGCAGCCGGTTGTAGGCTATGTCGATCTTGATCGCTTCCAGCGCCCTGGACGTGGCGAAGGCGGCCATGGTGTTGACGAACGGGACCCGCCCGCTCGCGGCCATCCCTGCAGCCACGCCCATCAGATTGTGCTCGGCGATCCCGAGGTTGAGGTACTGGTCGCCGGCCGCCTCGGCGTACGCGGCGTTGAACAGGCCGGTGTCGGTGTCCAGGCACATCAGCTCGGGACGCCGCTGCAGCAGCGGAAGCAGCGTGTCACGGTACGCCTCTCGCGTCGCGCGGCTCATCCGGCGTCCTCTGTGGCTCGTAGGGCACGGACCGCCCGCGCGTGGTTGCGCGGCGACAAGGTCACGTAGTGGCTGGCGCTGCGCCCGGCGAGGAACGGCAGCCCCTGGCCCTTGACCGTGCGGGCAATGAGCACACTCGGCCTGCCGGGTTCCCACGGCGTGGACTTCAGGTGCTCCGCAAGGCTGTCCGGGTCGTGGCCGTCGACATCGCGGACCGCCCAGCCGAAGCTTCGCCAGCGGTCGGCCAGCGGCTCCATCGGCGCGATCCCGTCGGTGGCGCCGGTCAGCTGCAGCCCGTTGCGGTCCACCACGGCGACCAGGCTGTCGAGGCGCAGCGACGCCGCCGCGATGGCCGCCTCCCACACCGATCCTTCCTGAAGCTCCCCGTCGCCCATGAGGACGAAGCTGCGCGCGGTGCGGCCCGCGTACCGATTGGCCAGCGCGAACCCGCAGGCCAGCGCGAGACCGTGGCCGAGCGACCCGGTCGGCAGCTCCACACCGGGCACCGCACGCACCGGATGTCCCATCAGCCGGCTGCCGGGCCGCCCGTATCCGGCGAGTTCCTCGACCGGGAAGAAGCCCCGTTCGGCCAGCGTCGCGTAGAGGCCGATGGCGGCGTGGCCCTTGCTGAGCAGGAAGCGGTCGCGATCCGGGTCGTCCGGTCGCTGCGGGTCCACGTTCAGCACCGAGAAGTACAGCGCGGCGAGCACGTCGGCGCAGGAGAACGCGCCGCCGAGGTGGCCGCCTTCGGGGCCCGCGCACATGTCGACGACATGGGCTCGGATGCGCGCGGCAACGCTCTCCAGGGTGTCCCGCTCCAAGACCTGGGTGACTGTCATGAGGCCGCCTTCGCGAGGGTGACCACCGTGTCCCTGTTCGCCCACACCTTGTCGAAGGCGTCCGCGTACAGCTGGAGCAAGTCGCCCGATCCGGGGTGGAGGTGGCGCTTCTGGATGGTCAGCGAGTCGGAGATGACCGCGCGGGTCACCGGGTAGCCCTCGCCCTGTGTCGTCCCGGGCGCCCCGGTCACGGACCACGGGTGGCCCGAGCCGAAGCCGATCCGGTCGACGAACACCTTCTGGTCCGGCAGCGGCATGAGCTGGTACTGCGACATCGGTACGCCCTCGGCGCGCAGCAGCCGCCGCAGAGCCGAGCGCAGCGCCTCTGGCCGTACCCCGTCCAGGCCGAACGCGGCCGCGTCGAACCGGAACCGCAGGATGTGCCAGGCGTGGGTGGTGTCCGGGAGCGCGGTCGGCACCTGCAGTCCGGGCAGCTCGGCGAGCCGCGCGAGGAACGCGGTGATGTTGCGCTGCCGCGCTTCCTCGTATGCGTCGTACCGGTCGAGCTGGGCGAGGGTGAACGCAGCCTGCAGCGCATTCATCTTGTGGTTCCAGCCGAGGCCGTACGAGATGTAGTCGCGCTCCCGGCCGGCCTCGATGACCTCGCCGAACTGCCGCCCCCTGCGCATCGCTTCGGCCAGCTCGGTGCTGCCGGTGACCAGCAGTCCGCCCTCGCCGCAGGTCGGAATGTTCTTGCTGACCTGGAGGCTGAAGGCGCCCGCGTCGCCGAGAGCGCCGACCGGTCGCCCGCGGTGCGTCGCGCCGGGCGCCTGTGCGGCGTCCTCGACGACCGCGAGGCCATGTCTGCGCGCGATCTCGGTGATCCGGTCCATGTCGGCGGGGGCGCCGTGCAGATGGACGGGGATGATCGCCTTGGTGCGGGGTGTGATCCTGCGCTCGATGTCGTCCGGGTCGATGTTGAAGGTCACCGGGTCGATGTCGGCGAACACGGGGACGGCCATCTGGTGCACCGGTGCGATCCCCGTGGCGATGAAGCTGAGCGCGGGCACGATCACCTCGTCCCCCGGTCCGACACCGAGTGCGGCCAGGGCGAGGGACAGGGCCGCAGTGCCGTTGGACACCGCGACGCAGTGCTCGTGGCCGAAGCGGCGGGCCCAGGTCTCCTCCAGGACGGACACCGCGTTCACGCCGTCCGTGTCGGAGACGAGGCGCGGGCCGTCGAGCGCGTCGAGGACGGCCTTGCGGTCCTCGTCCTCGATCAGCGGCCACTGCACGGGGCGCCGGTCCCTCGGCACGGCTGCCGTGCCGCCGAACGCTGCCAGCTTGCTCATCACTCTCCACTCCACAAGGTCCCGGTGGTCGGTCCGTACGCGTTCACAGCCGCGCCGCCACCGCGCCGACGGCATCGACCGCCTGGGCGTACCGGCCGCGCAGCACCGTGGCGTGGTGGGCGATGTCGGATGCGGCCGCGCGCGGGTCGTCGAGTCCGTGGGCGCCGGTGAACCGCAGTCCGGTCCACGCGTGCGCGACCGCCTCGACGGCCCGGCCCGCTCCGGCCAGGGCCGGGTCGCCCCACAAGTGGCCGCGGCATCGGAGCAGTTCACCGTGCAAAGACGCCTGGGCCTGCATGCCCCAGCCGAACGGGTACAGCTCGGTCAGCGCACCGGCGTCTCCCGCCCGGCACCGGTCCACGAGCTCCGCGGCGAACGCGTCGTACCCGGCGAGTCCGGTCCGGTCCGGCCCTGCCGTGGTGAAGCCTTCGATGTTCAACCGCAAGTAGCTGCCGAGCAGTTCGGGCGTCAGGGGCTCGGGCTTGGCGTCGAGGCGCAGGTCGAGGCAGCGCCGCCCGATGCGGGCGTCACTGAAGAACGCGTCCTGGACGTCGTTCGGGTTCGCGGAGCCCCAGCTGCGCAGGAACTCCTCGATCGGTACGGCACCGCGGAACGCGGGCGGCATCGCGTCCGAGACATGGACCACGCCACGGGTCTCGTCCAGGCCGTGGATCACCACGAGGTGCGCGGCGTGCACATCCCCGTACGCGGGCCGGAACGGCAGATGGAAGTTGTCGACGGCGGCGATCACCAGCCGGTCGTTCGCCAGGTGCTCACGGACCTCGCGCCAGACGTCGTGCTCGTCGGCGGGCTGCCACCAGCGCGCGTGCAACGCGTGGTGCGGGGCGAGCGCGGATCCCAACTCGCCCTCGATGCACGGATAGTAGAACTCCTCGGACCTGACGTCGCCCGGCAGGTGCAGGAACCGCCAGCCCGCGCCGATCACCTCCAGCGGATCGGCGCCCTCACGCACGAGGAACGAGCCGAGAGCGGCCTGCAGGCAGCTGATGAGATCGCGGTACCAGAGCTCGGGTTCGGGACCGGTGATCATGTAGGTCCGGGCCACCGCCGTGGCTGTCGTGTCGACGGGCATGTCAGATCTCCGTCCGCTGGAGGGTGACCGCGAAGACATGCACCGCGACATTGCGCGGCAGCAGAATGCCGGTCAGTTCGGCCCGCCGGGTGACCGGCACCCGCTGCGCCCACATGACCGCGGGGATGCCGCGCTGCACGTGGTGCGGATAATGCATGACGAGGCTCTCGAACGCCTTGACCTCGCCGAACCAGGCGGGCGCCGCCCAGAAGTCGGAGACCCGCAGCGGTTCCGCGTCGACGGAGCCGTCGGCGTAGCTCAGCTCGACGGTGTCCTCGCAGCGCCGTTCGGACGCCGCCAGGACATGGATCCAGTCGTAGCGCCCTTCCGGTACGTCGATGAACTGGCCGGCACAGCGGACGTTGTCCGGCCCTTCACACACCGGAGGAAACTCAAAGGGAACGCCGTCCACGTGGACGAGGCTCTTGCCCGGCGGCAGATACTCGGCCGCAAACGAGTTCCGCCACACATTGAATGCCCCCGCCGTGGTCTCCGTCGCCGCGGAGATGGCCGTATTGTTGCGATGGCCGGAGATGTCGACCAGATCGCACAGCCTTGTTTTGGCGGAGGTCACGGAAATGCCCGTCAAGTGACCCACCCTCACTGAAACGCCGTCTTAGGTTCCACACCTATTTCAGCCATTCAAACTTTTCGTCCGCACCGCGATTACCTTGAATACCCGAATTGTCGTTCGGTGCGCTCACCGGGTAATCCTGCCGACCATTCCGGTCGGCACGGTCACGGCCGGAGCGCAACGGCGCGCAGCTTCTCGTAGTACGGCAGGTGGTAATCGAGGTAGGCGCGCAGCACCGGGTCCGCCTCGACCGCCTTGGCTCCGCCGCTCTTGCCGCGCGTGAAGCCGGACGTCTCACTGGTCGACTTGTGCCACTTGTTGGTCGACTGCCATTCCGAGCGCATGCCCGGCTCCCAGCTCAGCGCGTCCGGCAGGAAGGGGATGCCCACCGCCTCGCAGTACGCCCGCACGGTCTCGGCCGGCCGGTCGAGCAGATCGTCGGAGTCGATCACGACCGGCGTGGTGCCGGTGGCGGTCTGCACGGCGGTGAAGATCTCGTACAGCCAGGCGAAGCCGATCTCGTCGCGACCGAGGTCCGGGTTGAGCACATGGTGCGACGCGATGGCCGCGGCCGGCTCACGGATGATGAAGGTGTGCGTCGCGGCCGAGAGGAAGGTCTCGTCGGCGAGGAGCACCGGGTAGTGGAAGTCCGTGGTGTCCTTGAAGAACACCGACCTCTCAGTCGCAAGGGCCCGGAGTGCGGCGAGCACGTCCTGCTCGTTGCGCGCGACCCGGCCGCCGACCTCCACCTCACCGAAGTCGACCACTCGGGAGAACGGTTCGTGCACGACGGCGCGATCGCCCCGCTCCGTCATCATCCGCGCGAACGCGGTGGAGCGGCAGCGCGGCGCGCTCCACATAGCGAGTACCGGGATCCGTTCCGGCGTGTGTGCCACAATTCCCCCTCTTCATCTGACGGCAGTGAACTGTTACGGCAAGTCGGAATCCAGTCAAGAGTGGCACAGAGGCCGCCGGAACCGGGTAATCAGAATTCGCAGCCACCCTGGGGGAAAGTCAACGCAATGCGCCCCCGCGCATGAACTTGCCGCGGACGCACACGGTGTCGACACACTCGTAGTCTCCTTTCCACCCAGCAGGTCGGTTTTGCCGTCCGGTCAACACGGAGGTCACGTGCCAGCGACACCACAGCGCCCGGGCGACCGCAGGATCGCGGTGCTCGCCAGCAGGGTCGGCGCTGACGAGAAGAGACTGTTCGACGCATTCGACCGGCGAGGCGTCCCCTTCGACCACGTCGACACGCGCCGGCAGTGGTTCCCGGCAGGTCAGCGTCAGCTGCCCTGGACGCTCGCGCTGAACCGGGAGATCGGTCAGTTCCGCGCGGCGTACGGGGCCCGCTGCCTCACCTCGGCGGGAGTCGACGTGGTCAACAGCGCGGACGCGACCGAGGTGTGCGGCGACAAGTGGCGCACCACCATGGCCCTGGCGGCTGCCGGGGTGCCCACACCGCGCACCGCGCTCGGCCTCACTCCGCAGGCCGCGCTGGCCGCCCTGGACTCCATCGGCTACCCGGCACTGATCAAACCGCTGGTCGGCTCGTGGGGTCGGCTCGTGGTCCAACTGCCCGACCGTGCCAGCGCGGAAGGTGTGCTCGAGTACGTCGCCGCGCTGCCCGGCCCCCAGTCACACCTCGGGTATGTGCAGGAGCTGATCGACAAGCCCGAAAGGGACATCAGGGTGATCGTCGTCGGTGGTCGGGTGCTGGGCGCCGTGTACCGGACCGGTGAATCGCTGCGTACCAACGTGGCACTCGGCGGGCAGACCCGCCCGTGCGAGGTGACATCGGAGATCGCCAAGCTCTCCCTCGATGCCGCCGCCGCCGTCGGCGCCGACATCTCGGGTGTCGATCTGATCGAGGACCGCGACGGCCGCCTGCTGGTCCTGGAGGTCAACCACCGGGTCGAGTTCACCGGCTTCCAATCCGCGCTCGGCGACCAGGTCGACGTCGCGGACCACATCGTCGACCACCTACTGGAGCGAGCGCAACGATGAACTGGGCGTTCACATCTTCGGGCAACGTCACCGAGACGTGCGCCGCCGGGCTTCTGCGCGAGATGCTGGAGATTCCCTCCTCGTCGTACCAAGAGCGCGTGCTGGCCGACTACTTGGCCGAGGCGATGACGAGCCTGGGCTTCCAGGCACACATCGATGGCGTGGGCAATGTGATCGGCGTGATCGAGCGCGGTGACGGCCCGACCGTGATGCTCCTCGGGCACCTGGACACCGTCTCGGGTCAGTTCCCGGTCCGCTCCGAGGACGGCAGGCTCTACGGCCGCGGCGCGGTGGACGCGAAGGGACCGCTCGCGGCGATGATCTGTGCCGCGGCCGGCGCGGTGAACTTCTCCGGCCGGCTCGTGGTGGTCGGTGTGGTCGAGGAGGAGACCCCGCGCTCGCGTGGCGCGATGGCAATCCGTGCCACCCATGCCCGGCCGGACGCGCTGATCATCGGCGAACCGAGCGGCTGGTCGAGCGTGGTGCTCGGCTACAAGGGCAAACTGGACCTGCGCTACACCGTCAAGTGTCCTGCCACGCACCCGAGCAACCCGGCGCCGAAGGCGTCCGAACTGGCCGTCGCCTGCTGGGACGCGCTGGTGGAGCTGCTCGGGCCCGACGCGAGCCATGCCGTGTTCGACGAGCCGGCCGCGACTCTGTGCCAGCTCAGCGGCGACCTGACCACGGCGACGGCGGACCTCAGCATCCGCATCCCACCGGGATTCGACGTCGACGAGCTGGTGAACGGGCTGCGTGACCGGCTGTCGGCCGGCCACCTCGAAGTGCTCAACTCGGTGGCGGCCTGCCGGGTGGGCCGGGCCGACCCGGCGGTGCGTGCGCTGGTGTCCGGCATCCGGCAACTGCATGCCCGGCCACGCCTTGTGGTGAAAACAGCCACCTCGGACATGAACACCCTCGCCGAGGTCTGGGACATCCCGATGGCGACGTACGGCCCGGGCGACAGCAGCCTCGATCACGCCGCCGACGAGCACATCGTGCTGTCGGACTACCTGCGCGGCATCGACGTCCTCACCATCGCCCTCTCGGAGTTGGAACACCTGCCCGTGCGCTCGGACGACCGGGCGAGCGACGCTCCGCTGTCCATCAGGAGCCTCAGGTGACCGACATGACCCAGCGCCTCGCCGCGCTGCCCGTGGAACGCCGCACGCAGTTCCTCGCACGGCTGAGGGAGCAGGCGCAAGCCGTGGCGGGGCGGGGCCCTACGTCGCGCGGTGACACCGGACCGACACCGCTGTCGTACGCGCAGCAGACCCTGCGGTTCCTCGACCACCCGGCGCCGGAGGACAGCTCTGCATCCGGGTCACCGCTGTGCCTGCGCCTGCGGGGCGCACTGGACCCTGACGCGCTGCGCTCGGCGCTGGCCGCGGTCGTGGCCAGGCACGAGGCGCTGCGCACCGCGATCGTGGCGCGTGCGGGCGGCCCGATGCAGGTCGTCGCCACCGGGGTCCCGGTCGAGCTGCCGGTGGTCGAAGCGGAAGGCGACGACCACGAGCAGCGGTTGGCCGCCGCACGGGCCCTGGTCGAACGACGGGTCCGGGAACCGTTCGACCTGAGCCGGACGCCGATGTGGCGCGCGGAGTTGATCAGGGTCGCGCCGGAGGACCACCTGTTCCTGCTCGACGTACCCACCGTCCTGTGCGACGCCTGGTCGCGCGTCGTGCTGATGCGTGACCTCGCCGAGTTCTACCGGGCGTTGCGGGATGGGGACATACCGCGACTGCCCGACCTTCCCGTGCAGTACCCGGACTACGCGCTGTGGCAGCGGGACCGACTCGACAGCGGTGACCTGGACAGGCTGGCCGCGTACTGGCGGGACAAGCTGGCGGGCGTCGAGGTGTTGGAGTTCCCGACCGACCGGCCACGTGGTGACACACGCACCTTCGCAGGCGGCAGCGGCAGCTTCGTCGTGGGGCACGAGGGTCTGGAGCGGGCGGCGGGGCTGGCCCGGGAGATGGACGCAAGCCTGTTCGACGTCGTCGTCGCAGCGTTCTTCACCCTGCTGCACCGCTACTCCGGCCTGGACGACCTGGTGATCGGCTCGCCTGATGCGAACCGGCGGTACGACGCCGTGTCATCGGTGATCGGACTCTTCACCGACATGCGGGTGCTGCGCGCAGACGTCGTCGGCGACCCGACCTTCCGCGAGTTGGTCCAGCGGGTCGGGCGCGTGTCGGCCGAGGCGGACGCACAGGGCGGTCTGCCGTTCGACAAGCTGGTCGACGCGGTGGATCCGGTCATCGACCCGTCCCGCTCACCGATCTTCCAGATCGTGTTCGGCGTGGAGAACGCGGCCACCACAACCGGTCTGCCCGGCCTCGCCACCTCGCAAGAGGTCGTCCGGTCCGGCACCTGCCCGTTCGACATGAGCTGGACCCTGACGGAGCCGACGGCTCCCGGCGCCGACGCGCCCCTCGTCATCGAGTTCAACACCGACCTGTTCGACGCCGAAAGCATCGCCAGGTTCGCCCGCCACTACGACGGGCTGCTGCACACCCTGACGGCCGCCCCGGACGCTCCGTTGTCGACCGCCGAGGTGCTGAGCCCGGCGGACAAGAAGTTCCTGGCCGAGGTCGGCAAGGGACCGACGCGCCCGATCCGCGAATCCACCATCGTGGCGGAGTTCGAGGCGCGCGTCCAGGAGTCCCCGGACGGGGTGGCGGTGGTCGTCGGCGGCGTCGAGACCAGCTACACCGAACTCAACGCCCGTGCGAACCGGCTTGCCGCCCTGCTGCGCGAGCGCGGCGTCGCACCGGGCGCGAGGGTCGGCCTGTGTCTGCGCAGGAACGCAGACGTACCGACCGCGATCCTCGCGGTGCTCAAGACCGGCGCGGCCTATGTGCCGCTCGACACGGCGCATCCTCCCGCACGGGTCGCGGAGATCGCCGCCGACGCGGGTCTGCGCGCGGTGATCGCACACGCCGAGGCGGGCAAGGCCGTGAGCGAGGTCGACGCGCCCGTCGTGACGCTGGAAGACGTCCGCGGGGAACTCGCGGCGCTGCCCCACGACAATCCGCCACTCGCGGCGAAGCCCGGCGATGTCGCGTACGTCATCTACACCTCCGGCAGCACCGGCAAGCCGAAGGGTGTGCTGCTGGAGCACCGCGGCGTGGTCAACTTCGTCGATTCGACAGCGGACTTGTTCGGCCTGACACCGGCCGACCGGGTACTCGGGTTCGCTTCCGTGACCTTCGACGTCTCCGTATTCGAGACGTTCTCGGCGCTGCTGACCGGAGCACGCCTGTGCCTGGCGACCGACGACGAACGGCTGTCCATCGACCGGCTCCAGTCACTGATGGAGCAGGCCGGCATCACCGTGATCGACCTGCCTCCGACCGTGATGCCGCTGCTGGCACCCGAGAAGTTCACCGACCTGCGGATCGCGTTCGTCGGCGGCGAGGCGTTCAGCGGTGAGCTGGTGAACCGGTGGAACCCGGGCAGACGGCTGTTCAACGGCTATGGGCCGACCGAGTGCACGGTGACGATGATCGTGGAGGAGTGCCCGGGCACCTGGGACGCCTCGCCGCCGATCGGCCTG
Organism: Streptomyces sp. NPDC032472; assembly: GCF_040636955.1. NCBI lineage: Bacteria > Bacillati > Actinomycetota > Actinomycetes > Kitasatosporales > Streptomycetaceae > Streptomyces > Streptomyces sp. NPDC032472. The sequence goes on along the minus strand of NZ_JBEZVK010000011.1, from coordinate 146,723 downwards.
CCCATGGCCAACCACGTGGCCCACGTGCTCGACCGCAACCTGCGCCAGGTGCCGGTCGGCGTGCCGGGTGAACTGGTGATCGGCGGTGCCGGGTTGGCACGCGGCTACCTCAACCGGGACGAACTGACCGCGGAGAAGTTCATCGCCGACCCGTTCGGCAGCGCGCCCGGTGGACGGCTGTACCGGACCGGAGACCTGGTGAAACGGATGGCGGACGGACGGCTTGTCTTCCTCGGCCGGATCGACCAGCAGGTCAAGATCCGCGGACTGCGGATCGAGCTGGGCGAGGTGGAGTCGGCGTTGACCGGCTTCGACGGCATCGGGCCGGTCAGCGTACAGGCGTGGACCGACGAGAACGGAGACAAGCACCTGGTCGGCTATCTGGCCGGGGTCACCGAGCAGCAGGTGCCGGCGGTGCGGGAGCACCTGGGCACGGTCCTGCCGTCGTACATGATCCCTTCGTACTTCGTCGTCCTCGACCGGCTTCCGCTCACCAACAGCGGGAAGGTGGACTGGCGCAGGCTTCCCGCGCCGGACCTGAGCCGTGCGGGCGAGGGGGAAGGCGACGAGTCGCTCACCACGACCGAACGCAGGCTGCTGCGCGACGTGCTCGCTCCCCTGCTGCGCGACGACCGGCTCGGCGTGCACGACGACTTCTTCCTGTCCGGCGGCAACAGCCTCCAGGCTGTTCAGCTGATGTCGGCGATCAACCGAAGGTTCGGAGTGGAGATCGCGCTCGGCGTCTTCTTCGCCTCGCCCACCGTCGCCCACCTGGCCGCCACCATCGACACCGTCCGCGCCGCACGGCGCGATGACGACGGCGATCAGCTCGACGCGCTGGAGAGCCTGACCGGACAGGAAGCCGCCCGGACCGCCGCGCCGGGTGACGACCGGGCAGCAGTGGAGATGCATGCGTCGGGCACGGCGCAGGTGATCCTGCTGCACCCGTCGGGAGGCGAATTGTTCTGCTACATACCGCTGGTCAGGGCACTGCGCGAGGACATCAGTGTGACCGGTTTCGCCGCCGATCCACGCGATGCATCCGTGACTCCCCAGGACGGGATGGCGACGACCGCCGCAAGGATCACGCAGTCCCTGATCAACACCGGTCTGCCGGAGTCGTGCTGTCTGGCCGGCTGGTCCTACGGCGGCGTGCTCGCCTTCGAGGTCGCCCGGCAGATCGAGCTGACGACCGGACAGCGGCCTCCGGTGGTCCTCCTGGACGCCGCCTATGACGAGGACTCCGTCCCCCTCGACGAGGCGACGGTGCGGCAGCGGTTCGTGCACGACGTCGCCAGGCTGACCGGGCGCGACGGCCCGGAGGTGGGCGCGGTCCTCGACGATCCGGGCGCCGGCGTGGCCGACGTCAGACAGACACTCACGGACCTCGGCGTCGACGTTGAGCTCACGGACGAAGAGTTGGGCGCCCGCTTCGAGACGTTCCGCCACTGCGCCCTGTCCATGCAGGCGTACCGCCCGCCGGGCCCGTACGGCGGACCGGTCACCGTTCTCACCGCCTCGCCCCACGTCGCCGTGGAGGAGCAGTGGCAGACAGTGTGCACGGGTCCGTTCCGGGTCGAAAGCGTGCCCGGCGATCACTACACCCTGTTCACAGAGCCGGCGTTGAGCCAGGTTGTCGCGGCCATCGAAGAGGCGCTCGCGTCTTGAGGAGACGTACATGCGGTTCGGATTCACCGAGGATCAACAACGGTTCCGGGCGAGCGTGCGAAAGACGCTGCGCTCCGCCGAGGTGCGTGCCGCAGCGGCGGAGGCCACCGGCGCGGACGGTGTCGAGCCGGACGCGCGTCCGCTCTACCGTCTGCTCGGAAAGCTGGGGCTGCTCGCCGTTCACTGGCCCGTCGAGTTCGGCGGAGAGGGCCGCCCGCTGACCGACGCCGCGATCGTCGCCGAGGAACTGGTGCGTGCGGGGGTGCCGGACACCTTCCACGTCAACACCATCCAGATCGTCGGCCAGTTCCTGCTGATGGCGGGCAGCGACGAGCAGAAGCGCCGGTACCTGCCCGCGCTGGCCCGCGGTGAGAGTTTCGCCTCGGTGCTCTACACCGAACCGGACGCGGGGTCGGATCTCGGTGCGCTGCGGGCCGTGGCCGAACCCGACGGCGACGGCTACCGGATCACCGGCACGAAGGTGTTCAGCCTCAAGACACGGTTCGTCGACCTCGGGCTGTGCGCGGCCCGTACGACACCGAGTGCCGGTAAGTACCAGGGAATCAGTCTGTTCCTGGTCGACATGGGCGCTCCCGGTGTGACGGTGTCGGTGCTACCCGGCATCGGCGACGAGCACTTCCACCGGGTGGACCTCGACTCGGTTCCGGTGTCGGGCGACGACCTCCTCGGTCCCCGCGACGAGGGGTGGCCGCTGCTCAACGAGGCGCTCGCCATCGAACGCACCGGTCTCGACTACCACCTCAAGGCGGAGCGCTGGCTCGAGGCCGCGCTGGACGCCCTGATCGGCGACGCCCCTGAGTCTGCGCACGACGACCGCCTCGAGCAGATCGGCCGCTGGTACGGCGCGCTGACGGCCGACCACGTCCTCGCCTGGGAAGTGCTCACCGGCATCGCGTCGGATCAGGTCGATCAGGTCTCGGCCGCCGTCGCCAAGTACCACAGCAGCGAACTCGCCCAGAGCATCGCGGCGTGGGCCGCCGACATCCCGAGCCCCGAGCAGCGCGCGAACCGCACCAGGGCGGCTGTGACCCTGGACTCCGCCTACCGGGAGGCGCCGGGACTCACGCTGTCGGCAGGGACCTCCGAGGTGATGCTCCAGATCATGGCCGCCGCGTTCGACTCCATCGGACAGGAAGAGCACTGACATGGACCTCACCCCCGATCCACTCGTCGTCCAGTTGCGCAAGGCGTTGCGTACGGGCCTTGCGGGCGTCCCCGCTCGGATCGAGCTGCACGGCGCGCCGGTGACCGACGGAGCCGCGGGTCCGACCCGAACGGTGCTCGACGCACTCGGCGCGGCCGATTTCGAACGACCTGCCTCCGCCGGCGGTCTCGGCCTCGGCCTGACGGCCGGGGTGCTCGTCAGCGAGGAGCTCGGCCGCGCGGCATGCGGCAACTCCTACCGGGCCGACGCGATGGCGGCCGACATGGGTGGCCCGGCAGGCGCGGCGCTGGCCGGACTGGAAGCGCTGCCGGTCGGCAGTGAGGTCAGCGCGACCCCGCGAGCGGGCCGCTGGGAGCTGACCGGCACGGTCACGGTCGACGCCGCGGAACCCGGGACGCTGCTGGTGGCCGCCAGGACAGCCGGCGAGCCGGTGCTCGTCGGGGTGGCGGGCGGGGCGCGTGGCCGCACCACGCAGAGCGGGTGCTGGCCGCCGGTCGTCCGCCTGGAAGCCACGCCGGTCGCCGCGGCGGACGTCGTCGGGACTCTGGACGACTCGCCCACCGGTCCGCTCGCGCGGGCGCGGCTGCGGCAGGCCGCCTATCTGCTGGGCATCGCCGACGGCGCGCACCGAGTCGCGGTGGAGTACGCCGGATTCCGGCAGCAGTTCGGCACCAGGCTGCGTGATCTGCCCGCGGTCTCGTTCCCGTTGGCGCGAGCCATGGTGGCGGTGCGCGCGACCAGGGCGACGGTGTACCGGGGGGCCTGGTTGGTCGACTCCGAGCCTCACGCCGTCGGGACCGCGCCGGTCATGGCGCTGGCGATGGCTGCCGAGACCGCCCGCGACGTGGTGCGGCTGTGTATGCAGAGCTGCGGAGTGCGCGCTATGACGTCAGAGCTGGGCCTGCACCGGTACTTCCGGCTGGCTGCCGCCGAGTCCGCCCGGTACGGCGACCCCGCCGCGCTGTGGCGTACGGTCGGCGCCGACCGTATCCGGACGGCCGGGGGCTCCGCGGCGTGCGCGGAGCCCCCGGTCGCGACGGCAGCCCTGCCGTAAGGGATCAGCTGGCCCGCAGGCCCCCCAGCGAAAACACCCTCTCGTCGCTGAGGGGCTGGGCGGCCGAGTGGATGAGTCCGGTCCGGTAGGCCAGCGACACGAGCTCGGCCCGGTCACGGACGCCGAGCTTGGTGCGCACGCGGTAGAGGTGGGTACGGACCGTGGCCTCGCCGATGAGCAGTTCGCGGGCCACGTCCTCGGTGGACATCCCCTGGGCCACCAACCGGGTCACTTCCCGTTCCCTCGGGGTCAGTTCGTCCACTTCCGGACAGGCCTCGCTCTCCTGGGGTTCCGGCTGCATACGGAACCAGGTGACCAGGCGCTGAGCGATGTCCGGTGCGAGTATGGTCTGCCCGGCGGCCGCCCCCTGGATCGCGGAGATCAGCTCCTGCGGACTCGCGTCCTTGCCGAGCAGACAGCTCGCGCCGGCGTGCAGCACGTCGCTCACCGTCTTGTCGTTGTCCGCCGCGGTGAACACGACGACGTGGGGCGGCTCGTCCTCCTGACCGAGCCTGTGGATCAACTCGAGGCCGGAGAGGGTCTGGAGGTTCAGATCCGTGACCACGACATCGGGGCGCTTGGTACGCACGAGAACGATGGCTTCCATGCCGTTGTCGGTCGTGCCGATCACATCGATGTCCGGCAGGGCGTCGAGGAGGGTCTTGAGACCGTCCGCGATGACGGGCAGCTGGTCACAGATGAGCACCCTAATGGTCATTGTGTTGCCCCTCGATAAAATAGTTTGGGATGAGCCTCGATGCCATAAAGGGGATGACGCGCACGGAAAGCGCAGGAGGAGAACGCAGGATTCGCGGCGCCAGGCGCATCTCCGGCATCATCGGCATGACGGGCGTCAACGCATGCGATGGGAGGGGCCGGAAGCGAGTGGCGGTCCGCACCCGGTGGCTGCGGACCACCTGCTCAGCCGTTGCCGTGGTCTTCCTCGGTCTTGGGCAGAACGACGACGTCCGCCCGGAAGCCGGAGGCCGCGGCGTGCTGCTGGACCGTCTGCGACGCGTCGGAGGACGTCACGATTCCACCCAGAAATGCCCCGAATGCGATGACAGAGGTGGTGACGGCAAAGGTGAAACGCATGAGGGAACTCCTTGAGAAACGCTCCGTTGCGGCTCCACTGATCTTCGCAATTCCTCTTCCCGGCATGATCCCCCCTGGACACCCGTCCCATCCCCGCACCGCGGAACGCCCTGTACAGGGGGCTCACCGTACGGGCTCCGGAACCTTCATGAGCGAGAAGAGGCTGTGCGCCGCCAGGCGGTGCTCCCGGGCCGTCTGCAGACGCCCCTGGGCCTCGGCGGTACGGGCGAGACCCCACAGCGCGCACGCCTCGTCATAGCGCAATTCCATACGGCAGGCGATGTCGTGGGCCAGCTGCTGCTGAGCCAGCGCCATGTCCAGGTCCCCCTGCTCGTACCGCACACGCCCGACCGAGAGGTGCACGGTGGCCCGGTAGATGTCGCCAGTGCTGCTGGTGGCCTTGGTGAGGGCGTCGTCGGCGCTTTCGGCCGCCTCGTCCAGCTCGCCCATGCGCACGAGTACGTCGGCTCTGCGGGCGAGCACCAGCGGCAGTGCCGCGGGCATGCTGATGCGCCGACACCGTTCCAGCGCCACGTCTGCCCGGGCGAGCGCCTCCTCGAAACGCCCCAGACCCTCGATCGCCTGGGAGAGGTAGTTCAACGCGGTAACGGAAAGCTGGATCTCCTCGATCGAGTCGAAGATGGCCACCGCCCGCTCCGCCGACTCCCTCGCCTCCTCGAACCGCCCGAGCCGCACCAGTATGAGGCTCAGCATGCTGAGCGACGAGCCGTCGAGCCGGGTGAAACCCAGCTCTTGGGCGCGTGTGCTGACCTCCTGGTTCAGCTGCAGCGCGCGCTCCAGATCTCCCATGCTGCAGTACGCCTGTCCCAGTCGGGCCCGGCACTCCGCCTCGCCGTATTCGTCCCCCAGCTGCCGGGACAGGTCGACGGCTTCTTCCAGCCGGCCGACCGCGTCGCGCAGCTGACCGAGGCGCCACTTGCCCATGGCCAGGTTCATCAGGTTCAGCCGCGTCAACGACCGGTCCCCGAGCTGCCGTGCCGCGCTGACGCCCTTCTCCAGCGCCACGTTGGCGCTGGAGTCGTAGCCCCGGATGCTGGAATGGAAGCCCAGCTCACGCGGCAGACGTGCCGCGTACCACAGCAGTCCCTCGGCGTGTGCGACGTCCACCGCCGCCAGGAGACTGTCGCGGTGCTGGTCGAGCCATTGGAGCGCCTTCTCCTTGTGGTCGAACTCGTTGTCGGCCTGGTCTTCCTGCTCGTGCCCGATGCGGCGGCGTCCGGGGAACACCGTGTCGCAGGCCTGTTCCGCCGTGCGCAGGTAGTAGTCCAGCAGCCGCTGCACCGCCTGCCCGTCCGCCGGCTCCCGCTGCTCCTGTGCGAGCCGTTGCACGAAGCTCCGCACCAGATCGTGCAGGGTGTACACACCCGGCTCCCTGGCCTCAAGCAACCGTACGTCGACCAGTTCTTCCAGCACGTCCTCGGCCGTCAGGACGTCGGTGTCCAGCAGTGCAGCGGCTTCGCGCGTGTCCAGATGGCGTCCCGGGTGGTGGCCCAGGAGCCGGAAGGCTGCCTGCTGCTGGCCGGGCATGGACTGGTACGACAGCAGCAGTGCGCCCGCAACGCCCCTTCCCTCGCTGGTGAGTTCGTCCAGGCGCCGGTTGTGGTCCCCCAGTCGTTCGACGAGCCTCTGGACGGTCCAGTGCGGACGGTTCGCCAACCGGGCGGCGGCGATCCTGACCGCCAGCGGCAGTCCTCCGCACAGCCGAACCAGCTCACTGACCGCGGCCGGTTCCCGCTCGACGCGTTCGCCACCGAGGGTGGTGCGCAGGAGCTGTTGGCTGTCCACCTCCGAAAGAGCGCCTACGGAAAGCCATTCGACTCCGTCCAGTCCAGTCAGCCGAGGGCGGCTGGTGATCAGGACCAAGCTGTCGGAGGAGGAGGGGATCAGTGCCCGCACCTGCTCGGAGGCAGCGGCGTTGTCCAGGATCAGCACCATGCGACGGCCTCGCATGTAGGACTGCCATCGCGCGGAGCGTCCCGCCGACACGGTGGGGAGCTCGTCGCCGGAGATTCCCGCGGCGGCGAGCAGGTCCCCTTGTGCGTGGAACGCGCTGAGCGGCGCCTGTCCCGGAGTGAAGCCGTGCAGATCGATGAAGAGACTGCCGTCCGGGTACTGCCCGGCCAGCTGGTGGGCGGCGCGGACGGCCAGGGCCGTCTTGCCGCTGCCGCCCATGCCGTCGAGTGCGAGGACCGTCGGCACCCCCTCAGGGGTACGTCCGGCCGCATTGCAGACCCACTTCAGTTCCGAGCTGCGGCCCGAGAAGTCGGGTACGTCGAACGGCAGCACGTGCGGGGCCTCGGTCACCGGTGGCGGGGAACCCGCGATGGAGCGTTCCACGCGGACGAGCGAAGGGTCCTGACGCAGGATGCGCTCACGCAGTTCGATGAGCTCCGCGCTGGGGTCTATGCCCAGCTCGTTGGCGAGGCGATCGCGCACCCGGGCAAACTCGTCCAGCGCAGCGGCCCGCTGTCCGCAGTGGTAGAGCGCGAGCATCAGCCGGCTGCGCAGCGTCTCGCGCAGTGGATGCTCGTCCACCAGCAACCGCAGCTCACCCGTGATCTCGGCGGCCTCGCCCGCATCGATGCAGAGGTCGTAGAGCTGTTCGGCAGCGGTGAGCCGTTGCTCCTCCAGGGCCGTCGAGGCCGCGTCGATCACCTGGCCTCCGGAACCCGCCAACACCGGTCCCCGCCATAAGGCCAGCGCCTCTCGCAGCTGCGCTGCGGCCCGCTCCGGCCTGCCCTCGGCCACCGATTGTCTGGCTTCTCGCAGGAGCTGCTGGTGGCTGAGCAGATCGAGTTGCCCGGTCTCGACGACCGCACGGTATCCGGGCCCGTCCGTCACGATGATCTCGGGCCCGTGCGGGATGCGGCTGCGCAGCTTGGCCACCGCCTTGCGCACCTGGTGTTCGGCGCTGTCCGGCGGTTCCTCGTTCCAGCCGGCCACCACCAACCGGGCGATGGGTACGACACGGCCGGCATCGAGCAGCAGCATCGCGAGGACACGTCGTTGCAGCACTCCGTTGACAGGTACGAGCGAGCCGCCGCTGCGTACCTCCAGGGAACCCAGCATGGCGAATTCGGGTCGAGAATCCGTGTCGCTTTCACCAGGTTTTGATGTCACCGTACCCTGTCTTCCCCCGCGGATGGTGAGGTGAGACACCCCACTGGGTGGAAGTGAATCACCCGCACAGCTCCTGTGCCAGGCATACACCCACACCGCACCGCGCACCCTGGCACCTTCGACTGCGCACGGAGTACCTACCCCTGCCTGAGCGAGGAGAACGTACCTGACCGACATGTGTCATCGGGCGGTCGGACGGATCACGGCAACAAGATCCTGTCGCGCCGTGGCGACCGTTCGCGGGTGAGCTCCAACGTGTCGCCGTCGACGACCGCATAGGCGCGTGGAGCGCGATCGAACCCGCACGCGATGTCGACGAGCAGGCGGCTACGGTCGCGCCCAGGTGCGTTCGGCAGGACGTGATCGGCGGCCCGTGGGCACCTCGAGCGGTGACCGATCCCGAACCTGCCGGACGCGGAACCCGAAGTCGACTGCTGGACACAAAGGAGTTGATGACTCGGCATCACGAGGAGCAGTATGAACGTCGAACTTCTTGGTGTGCACACATACCACCGCTACATGGTGCAGTCTTCCCGTCTTGGTCCCCTTCTCTTCCCCGTACGGAACCCGGCCGACGAGCCTTCCACGGGCGGTTGGGTGGTGACGGTGGACGACGGTGGATCCTCCGTACCGAATACCGGCATCAGAGCCCCGGTCGAACGGAGACAGCATCAGCAGGTCTATCCGGTGCAATCACCGTGATTACCCACTCTGCGCACGGCAACTACCACCAGGTTTTCGCGCGCACCGAGGGGCCGCGCCGAGCAGGTCAACCGGGACGTCGGGCGCAGTCAGCAGGGGGCCGCGTAATCGAAGCGCTTAGTCGCGCGGCAGGAAAGCAATTCTGGCGTCTCATTCGGAATGTGTTTGTCGCGGACGCGGGTGCGGCGGACGGGTTCGTAGTTTCCTCTCGCACGGGTGGTTGGTTCGGGCTGGAGGGAGTCGTGGTCGTGGACCGGAATTCTGCGGTGAGGGGGGTACGGCCGTGATGCGGGTGGCGGTGGCCGGTGCGGCCGGTTACATCGGTGGGGAGCTGCTGCGGCTGCTGCTGGGACACCCCGAGGTCGAGGTGGTGGGCGCGGTCTCGTCCCGCTTCCCGGGGAAACGGGTCGACGGTGTGCATCCGAATCTGCGGTCCGTCACCGATCTGACCTTCTGCTCGGCCGAGGAGGTCGCAGAGTGCGACGCGGTGTTCCTCGCGCTGCCCCACCGGGTGGCGATGACCCAGATCGATCACTGGGCCCAGCGGTCCAAGTTCGTCGTCGACCTGACCGGGGACTTCCGGCTCGATGACACCGAGGTCTTCCGGCGCTACTACGGCGAGGAACACCAGGCCCCGCATCTACTCGACGATTTCGTGCCCGGCCTTCCGGAACTGCACCGCGAGAGTCTGCGCACCGCGGACCTCATCAGCGTGCCCGGTTGCATGGCCGCGGCCGGCGTACTCGCCCTGTATCCCCTGGTGGCCCGCAATCTGATCGATCTGGAGCGAGGGGCTCAGTTCGACGCCCGCACCGGTTCCAGCGGCTCGGGGGCCACGGCCGGCCCGGCCAACCTGCACGCCGAACGCAGCGGCTCCATGCGCGTCTTCGCGCCCACCGGGCATCGCCACGAAGCCGAGATATCGCGGCATCTGGGCCTGTCGGCCGCGATGACCGCCACCGGCGTCGAAGCGGTCCGCGGGGTGCAGACCATCTGCCATGCCACCCTGCGCCCCGGGGTGGACAAACAGACCGTACGCCGGGCCTTTCGCGAGCAGTACGCGGAGGAACCCTTCGTCCGCGTCGTCGCGCACCAACGCGGCATCTACCGCTACCCCGACCCGAAGATCCTCCTGGGATCCAACTTCTGCGACGTCGGCTTCGCAGTCGACGAGGACAACGGCCGCCTGACCACGATCGCTGCCCTGGACAACCTCGTCAAAGGCGGCGCAGGCAACGCCGTGCAATGCCTCAACATCCGCATGGGCCGACCCGAGACCCTCGGCCTGACCTTCCCCGGTCTCCACCCCCTGTGAGCCCGGGCCGCATGGAGAGGTCCTGCCTCCCGTCCACTGGCCGGTGTCATACGCGGCCGCAACCCGGCCGCCATCGCCGCGGGCATCTGCACCGACGTGACCGAGCCCTTCAGCCAGGCACGCGCGGGAGCGTCGACCCACAACTCACGCGAAAGGCAGATCCGCACATGAGCGAACCCCACAGCACACCAGCCGAATGGCAAGGTGGCACGGTCTGGCTGACCGGGCTGCCCAGCGCGGGCAAGAGCACCATCGCGACGGCTCTCGCCGAGCGGCTGCGCTCCGCTGGGCACCGGGTCCAGGTCCTCGACGGCGACGAGGTCCGTGCCGCACTGTCGGCGGACCTGGGTTTCTCCAAGGAGGACAGGGACACCAACGTGCGACGCATCGGCTTCCTGGCCGGGCTGCTCGCCGAGCACGGCGTCACGGTGCTGGTGCCGGTCATCGCCCCCTACGCGCTGTCCCGTGCGGCGGTCCGGGACCTGCACGCGGCGCGTGGCGTCCGCTACGTCGAGGTGCACGTGGCGACTCCGGTGGAGGTCTGTGCCGACCGGGACGTCAAGCAGCTGTACGCCAGGCAGGCGGCGGGTGAACTCAGCGGACTCACCGGCGCGGACGACCCCTATGAGGTGCCTCTCGACCCCGATCTGCGGGTCGACACCCAGCACCAGACGGTCGAGGAGTCGGTCCGGCAGGTGCGGGCGCTGCTCACGGCACGGGGTCTGTCATGAGCAGCGCCGAGCGGGCCGTGCTCACCGACAGTTCCGGACGCGTCAGCTCCCCGGTGGATCCTGCGCCGCCGCTGACGCACCTCGACATGCTGGAGGCCGAGGCGGCACACATCTTCCGTGAGGTGGCAGGGGAGTTCGACCGGTCGACGCTGCTGTTCTCCGGCGGCAAGGACTCGATCGTCATGCTGCACGTGGCGCTCAAGGCGTTCGCCCCGGCGCCGCTGCCGTTCTCCCTGCTGCACGTGGACACCGGCCACAACTTCCCCGAGGTGATCGCCTATCGGGACCGGATCGTCGAGAAGTACGGCCTCCGGCTCGACGTGGCCTCCGTGCAGTCGTATATCGACGACGGCACGCTCTGCGAGCGGCCGGACGGCACCCGCAATCCACTGCAGACCCTTCCGCTGCTGGACACGATCCGCGAGGGGCGCTTCGGCGCGGTGTTCGGCGGCGGCCGGCGCGACGAGGAGAAGGCACGCGCCAAGGAACGCGTGTTCAGCCTGCGGGACGAGTTCGGCACCTGGGAGCCGCGCCGGCAGCGGCCCGAACTGTGGCAGCTCTACAACGGTCACCACCGGCCCGACGAGCACTTCCGTGTCTTCCCTCTGTCCAACTGGACCGAGCTCGATGTCTGGCAGTACATCGAGCGCGAAGGCATCGAACTGCCGGAGATCTACTTCGCGCACTGGCGGAAGGTGTTCCGGCGCGACGGCATGTGGCTGGCACCCGGTGAGTGGGGCGGGCCCCGGGACGAGGAGTCCGTGCGCGAGCGCCAGGTCCGGTACCGCACCGTCGGTGACATGTCCTGCACCGGCGCGATCGACTCATCCGCCTCGACGGTGGGAGAGGTGATCGCGGAGATCGCCGCGAGTCGCGTGACCGAGCGCGGTGCGAGCAGGGCTGACGACCGGCTGTCCGAGGCAGCCATGGAGGACCGCAAGCGAGAGGGGTACTTCTAGACATGTCAACGGACCTATCAGAAACAGCGGTTCAGACGCGCTCCACCGGTCGACTCCCGGGCAGCCTGTTGCGGCTGGCCACCTGCGGGTCGGTCGACGACGGCAAGTCCACCCTGGTCGGACGGCTGCTCTACGACACCAAGTCCGTCCTCGCCGACCAGGCGTCGGCCATCGAGGAGGCGTCCCGCAGGCGCGGGCAGGACGGCCCCGACCTGGCTCTGCTCACCGACGGCCTGCGGGCGGAACGGGAGCAGGGCATCACCATCGATGTGGCGTACCGCTACTTCGCGACGCCCGCCCGGCGGTTCATCCTCGCGGACACCCCGGGGCACGTTCAGTACACCCGCAACATGGTCACCGGCGCCTCCACCGCAGACCTGGCGGTGATCCTGGTCGACGCGCGCAACGGCGTGATCGCGCAGACGATGAGGCACGCCGCGATCGCGGCGCTGCTGCGGGTGCCGCAGGTCGTGCTCGCGGTCAACAAGATGGACACCGTCTGCTTCCAGGAGTCCGCCTTCACCGCGATCGCGGACGAGTTCGCCCAGCGGGCGCGCAAGTTGGGCGTCGCGGACGTCACCGCCATCCCGATGTCGGCGCTGACCGGCGACAACGTGGTCGAACCGTCGACCAGGATGGACTGGTACGACGGCGACACGCTGCTGTCCCACCTGGAGAACGTGCCGGTCGGAGCGGATCCGGTCAGCAAGCCGCTGCGCCTGCCGGTGCAGTACGTGATCCGGCACCCGTCGGAGAGCCAGCAGGTGGTGGAGCGCTGGCCGGCCGGACAACTCGCCTCCGGCCTCCTCAGGGTCGGGGACCGCGTCGTCGTGCAACCGTCAGGGGAGTCCAGCACGATCGTCGGTCTCAGCGTGCTCGGCAAGGAGACAGAGAGCGTGCGGGCACCCCAGTCGGTGGCCGTCCGGCTCGCCGACGAAATCGACGTCTCGCGGGGCGACCTGCTGACCGCGGGCCCGCCTCCACAGATGCTGCGGCACATCAGGGCCAACGTGTGCCACCTGCACGAACGCCCGCTGCGCGCACGACAGCGCGTCCTGCTCAAACACACCACCAGGACGGTCCCGGCGATGGTGGAGCAGATCGACTACAGCATGGACGTCACCGATGCGCACCGGCTGCCCTGCCCGGACGGTCTGTCCGTCAACGACATCGGCGGCGTACGGATCCGCACTGCCGAGCCGCTTGCCGTCGACGACTACGCGGAGAACAGGCGAACCGGCTCGTTCCTGCTCATCGACCCGCAGGACGGGGCGACGCTCGCCGCGGGGATGGTCGACGCGCGAGCGGGAGACCAGCACCTTTGATCGCAGTGGGGCCGGCTACCGCGACCAGCGGCGGGGCACCGTGCGGCAACACCGCCGTACGGGGTCGTTCTGCTGATCGACCCCGCGGGCGGAACCACCCCCGGCACGGAAATGACCGGCGAGGCGTTCTCCGACACGGACAAGGAAGGCGACCGCATCGGCAGCAGCGGCCAGGGGCGTGGCGCGATGTGGCGCGACAGGTCGGGGCACCTCCGCCTGCTGACGTCCTGTCCCCGCTCCAGCGCCGCGTCCGCCCACCTTCCGTACGGTCCCGGCCCGCCACAGCCGGCCGGGGCCACTCCAGCAGAGGACACCACTCGCGCCATGACTTCCGCCCCGCGTATCGGCTCCCACGGGGTCAGACGCGCTGTAGCCGCTGCCGTTGCCGGGCTCTCCCTGATCGGTCTGCTCTCCGGCTGCGGCTACGGCAAGAACGCGCCCGACACCGCCGTCTCCCCGGCGGCGGCAGGCACCGGCAAGAAGCTGTCCAGCGACACCGTGAAGATCGGCTACTTCGCCAACCTCACCCATGCCACCGTGCTGGTGGGTTTGCAGGAGGGTCTCTTCGCCAAGGAGCTCGGCGGCACCCGGATCAGGGCTCAGGTCTTCAACGCCGGCCCGTCCGAGATCGAGGCGCTCAATGCCGGCTCCATCGACATCGGTTGGATCGGCCCCTCCCCGGCCGTCAACGGCTGGGTCAAGTCAGGGGGCAAGAGCCTGCGGATCATCTCCGGCTCCGCCTCGGGCGGCGTCAAACTGGTCGTCAACGAGAAGATCAAGACGGTCGACGACCTCGAGGGCAAGAAGATCGCCACCCCACAGCTGGGCAACACCCAGGACGTGGCGCTGCTCAACTACATCGCGGAGCAGGGCTGGAAGGTCGACGCCCAGACCGGCAAGGGCGATGTCTCGGTGGTCCGGCTGGACAACAAGGAGACCCCCAACGCCTTCAAGACGGGCCAGGTCGACGGCGCATGGGTGCCCGAGCCCACCGCCTCGAAGCTGGTCTCCGAGGGCGGCAGGGTCCTGATCGACGAGAGGGACCTCTGGCCGGACCGAAAGTTCGCGATCACCCATGTGATCGTTTCCCAGCGCTTCCTCGAGCAGCACCCGGACGTGGTCGCGGCGGTGTTGCGCGGCTCGGTCGCCACCAACGCCTGGATCAAGGCCCACCCCGACCGGGCCAAGGCCAACGCCAACGCCGAGCTCAGCCGCCTCTCCGGCAAGGGTCTGCCCGACGACGTGCTCGACGCCGCCTGGGCCAGCCTCGACTTCACCGACGACCCGGTGGCGTCCTCGCTGCAGACCAGCGCCGACCACGCGGTCAAGGCCGGACTGCTGAACCAGGCCGACCTGAAGGGGATCTACGACCTGGCCCCGCTCAACGAGATCCTGAAATCCGCCGGCCGGCCTGCGGTCGACGCCGCCGGCCTCGGCGCCGGATGACCGACGCACCGACTCCGGTGCACTTGCCCGCCGACGTACCAGGAGGTGACCGGATGGCTCCGGCGCTGGCCGAGGAGCAGGACGGTCCGTCCGTCGCCGCGCCGCCCGCACCCGCGGTCCGGCTCGACCGTGTCTTCAAGTCCTTCGGCCGCCCCGGCAGCGAGACGGCGGTACTGGAGGACATCACCCTCGATGTCCGCCCCGGAGAATTCCTCTGCCTGCTGGGCGCCTCTGGATGCGGCAAGTCGACCCTGCTCAACCTGGTCGCCGGGCTGGAGCGGCCCACCTCCGGCAGTGTCGAGGCGGCCGGCGGCTGCCCCGCCCTGATGTTCCAGGAGCATGCGCTCTTCCCCTGGCTGACGGCCGGCCGCAACATCGAGCTGGCGCTGCTGCTGCGCGATCTCCCGCGCGCCGAGCGCCGCCTCGAGGCCGAGCGGCTGCTGGAGCTGGTCCGCCTCGGCGGCTCGTACGGCAAGCGGGTGCACGAGCTCTCCGGCGGTATGCGGCAGCGGGTCGCGCTGGCCCGGGCCCTGGCCCAGAACTCCCCGGTGCTGCTGATGGACGAGCCGTTCGCCGCGCTCGACGCCATCACCCGCGATGTGCTGCACGAGGAGCTGACCCGGATCTGGCAGGGGACCCGGCTGTCGGTCGTCTTCGTCACCCACAACGTCCGCGAGGCGGTGCGGCTCGGCCAGCGCGTGGTGCTGATGAGCTCCCGCCCCGGCCGGATCACCCGCGAGTGGCGGATCGACCTGCCGCAGCCGCGCCGTATCGAATCGAGCGGAGTGGCCGAGCTCTCAGTCGAGATCACCGCAGAACTGCGCAAGGAGATCCGTCGCCATGGCCAGCACTGAGACCGCCGTCCCCAAGGCCACGCCGGACACCACGCCGGACACCACGCCGGACGCCGCGCCGGACCAGGTCGCCGACCTCGCCGGGGTCGAGGCCGGACTCGACGCCCTCGACGCCATCCAGGTGCGCCGCACCCCGTTCTCCCAGCTGTTGCGGGAGAAGGTGCTGCCGCCCCTGGCGGCGGTGGCGCTGGTGCTGGCGGTCTGGCAGGGCGTGTACGCGGCCGGGGTCCTCCCCTCCTACAAGTTCCCCGGCCCCGGCGGGGTCTGGGCGAGCTTCACCGACCTGTGGTACCGCGGCGAGACCCTCTCGGTGATCTGGACCAGCGTCTCCCGGGGCCTCTTCGGCTTTCTGGTCTCGCTCGCCGTGGGCACCCCTGTCGGGCTGCTGGTCGCCCGGGTCCGGCCGTTGCGCACCGCCGTCGGCCCGATCCTCTCCGGTCTGCAGTCGCTGCCCTCGGTGGCCTGGGTGCCGGCCGCCGTCATCTGGCTGGGCATCAACGGCAGTGCCCTGTACGCGGTCATCCTGCTCGGCGCCGTCCCGTCGATCGCCAACGGCCTGATCTCCGGAATCGACCAGGTGCCCCGGCTGTATCTGCAGGCCGGGCGCACCATGGGCGCCACCGGACTGCGCGGCACCCGCCATGTGCTGCTGCCCGCCGCTCTGCCCGGCTACCTCGCCGGGCTCAAGCAGGGCTGGGCCTTCTCCTGGCGCTCGCTGATGGCCGCCGAGCTCATCGCCAGCTCCCCCGATCTGGGCCTGGGTCTGGGCCAGCTGCTGGAGAACGGCCGGGTCGCCTCCGACATGGCCCGGGTCGAGCTCGCCATCCTGCTGATCCTGGCCGTCGGCGTCGTGATCGACCTGCTGGTCTTCTCCCCCATCGAGCGCCGGGTGCTGCGCGGTCGCGGTCTGCTCACCGCCGCCCGCTGACCCGCCCCTTACGGAGTGTCCTTCGACACGAGACAGAGAAAACCCCGCCCCGGGAGAAACCCCAGGCCAGGACCCAACCTGCAGCCAAAAGCACCCGCGCACCATCGCCGGAGCGGGAGCCAGACGCTCTCGAACAGGGATTCAGTCGGAGGTGACCGGCAGCACGTCCGGCGACAGCGCACCCGCCTGTGAAGCGGCACTCGTCATTCGCCGGCGGTGGTGGCGGCGGCAGAGGACCTCGTAGCCGATCTCCTTCGCCGGGCGGTTCACGTCGCCGACCACGACCTGGGCGCCTTCCACGACCATTTCGCCGCCCACCGTGCGGGCGTTGTGCGTGGCGCGGGCGCCGCACCAGCACAGAGCCTCGACCTGGAGCTGCTCCAGCCGGTCCGCCAGTTCGATCAGGCGCTGCGAGCCGGGGAAGAGCTTGGTGCGGAAGTCCGTGGTGATGCCGAAGGCGAAGACGTCCATGTCGAGCTCGTCGACGATGCGGGCCAGCTGGTCGATCTGGTCGGGGGCCAGGAACTGCGCCTCGTCCACGATCACGTAATCCGCCTTGCCGCCACTGGAGAGCTGGTCGACCAGGTACGCGTACAGGTCCATGCCCTCCGCCGCCTCGACCGCTTCGGTCACCAAGCCGAGACGCGAGGACAGCTTGCCCTCGCCCGCGCGGTCGTCACGCGTGAAGATCACGCCCACGAGGCCGCGGGCCGAGCGGTTGTGGGTGATCTGGAGCGCCAGCGTACTCTTCCCGCAGTCCATCGTGCCGGAGAAAAACACCAATTCGGGCATGGAGGGAACGGGACCTTTCGGGTCGGTCGTGGTCGGCTGGCGGTGGCGGTGGCGGTGCCGGTCAGGTGCGGACTTCGAGCAGCGGGACGAGCTGCTCGGCCGCGGTCATGGAGCCGTGCATGCCGGCGAGCTTCGACTCGTTGGGCTCGTTCACGGACGCGGTGATCGCGACGTCGGCGTGGGCGGCGGCGACCACGTCGCCGATCCGCCCGAGCACGCGCTCGTCGCACTCCGCCGGCGGCCCGAACCAGCCCAGTTCCAGGGCCTCTTCGCGGCTCGCGACCCAGAACCGGTCGCCCAGCACCTCGCGCCACACGGTCAGCACGTCGGCCTCGGCGCCCGGTACGGCGTACACGTGCCGGGCCCGGCCCTCGCCGCCGAGCAGCGCGACGCCGGCGCCCAGCTCCCAGTCCTCGTCGAAGTCGATCCGGGAGTCCTCGTCGAAGGGGACGTCCACCATGCCGTGGTCGGCGGTCACGTACAGGGCGGTGCGCGGCGGGAGCTGCTCGGCGAGCCGCTGCACCAGCCGGTCGACGTACATCAACTGGCCGCGCCAGGCGTCGGAGTCGACGCCGTGCCGGTGGCCGGCCCCGTCGAGCTCGCTGTAGTACGTGTACACCAGCGAGCGGTCGCCCGCCGCGAGCCGCTCGGCGGCCAGGTCCATCCGCTCCTCGCCGCTCAGCCGGCCGAGGAAGGTGCCGCCGCTGAGTGCGACCTTGGTGAGCGGGGTGGTCTGGAAGGCGGGCGAGGACACCTGGGCGGTGGCCACGCCGGCCGCGTCGGCCTCGTGGAAGACCGTCGGGTACGGCTGCCAGGCCTTGGGCTCGGTCCACGGGTTCCAGCGCAGCTGGTTCATCAGCGCGCCGGTGGCGGGGTTGCGCACCGCGTAGCCGGGCAGGCCGTGGCGGGCGGGCGGGAGCCCGGTGCCGACGGAGGCCAGCGAGGTGGCGGTGGTCGCCGGGAAGCCCGCGGTGAGGGGGCGCCCGGTGCCGCCGCGCGAGGTGGCGAGCAGGGAGGTCAGGTACGGGGCCTCGTCGGGGTGGGCCTTGATCTGCTCCCAGCCCATGCCGTCGACGAGGAAGACGCAGTTGCGGTCGGCCGGGGTCAGCTCGGCTATGGAGGCGGTGTAGCCCGGCACGCCCTGGCCGGCGACCAGCGTCGGCAGCAGGTCGGCGAGCGAGCCGGAGCCGTACTCGGGCACGGGGGCGCCGGCGAGGTCCAGCAGCTCCGGCTCGTCCCAGTTCTGCGGTGCGGAGTAGGACATCAGCGGGCGGAGGAGGTCGCCGCGGTCGCCTCGGAGAGCGCCTGGGCGAACAGCAGGGTCTGGCGGACCGCCTCGGGGCCGTCGCCGGCCTCGCTGACGCGCAGGCTGAGGTCGTCGGCGGTGGAGTTCCCGGTGTAGCCGTGGTCGGAGTCGCAGTTCGGGTCGCCGCAGGCGGCGGGCTCCAGGTCGATGCGGGAGACCGCGCCCCAGCCGATGGTCAGGACGACCTCGCGGGGCAGGGTGCCCGGCGTGTACGACTCGGGGTTGGCGACGACGCGGCTGAGCACCACCGAGGAGATGCTGGCCAGCTTCACCGACTCGGTGGAGGTGGTCGCGTACGGGGACGGGGACCCGGCGTCGGCGGCCTGCTCGTCGGTGTGGCTGACGATGAAGCGGTTGTCGGTCAGGACCAGGACGGTGACGTGCCGGCGGACCTCGTTGGAGTCGAAGGTGGTCTCCTGGTGGACCAGGTACGACGAGATCGGCTCGCCGCCCACCGCGGCCTCCACGGCCTCGGCCACGAGGGCCGGGTAGTAGCCGCTGCGCTCGATCGCCGTGCGCAGCCCCTGGGTCGTCGTACCGGATTTCGCCATGGGGTCCATCCTAAGGCCCGTACGGGGCGCCCCGGCCGCCCCTGACCCGCTCAGTAGCTGGGGAGTGTCCGGGGGCCGAGGTCGGTGCGGGCGGGCGGACGGGCGATACGGACGGCGGCGCTCAGCACGGAGAGGCCCTCGGTCGCCACGACGACGGGTTCGAGCGTGACGCCCACCACCTCGGGATGGGCGTCCACCAGCCGCGACAGCCGCAGCAGCAGCTCCTCGAGGGCGGGGGTGTCAACGGGGTCGCTGCCGCGCCAGCCGAACAGCAGGGGCGCGGTGCGGATGGAGCGGATCAGTCCGGCGACGTCACGGTCGGTGGCGGGTACGAGGCGGTGGGCGGTGTCGCCGAGGAGCTCGGAGGCGACGCCGGCGAGCCCGAAGGACAGGACGGCGCCGGCGGCCGGGTCGATGACGGAGCGCACGACGGTGTCGACGCCGCGGGGGACCATGGCCTGGACGACGGGGAGCAGCTCGGCCGGGGTCCCGAGGAGGTCGGTGAGCTCGTCGTACGAGCGGCGCAGCTCGGCCTCGGTGGTCAGGTCGAGGCGTACGCCGCCGAGGTCGGCGCGGTGGCGCAGGTGCGGGGCGGTGGTCTTGAGCGCGACGGGGTATCCCAGGGTCGCGGCGGCCCGGACCGCGGCGTCGGGGGTGGGCGCGGGCAGGGTGGGCAGGACCCGGATCCCGTAGCGGGCGAGCAGCTCGGCGGCGTCGGCGTCGGCGAGGGTGAGCACGCCGTCGCCGAGGGGGGCGCGGGCACGGTGGGAGGCGAGCCCGGCGGGGGCGCCGAGGGCGGCAGCGGCGCCGGGGCCGGTGCCCGTGTCCGTGCCCGCTCCGGCTCCGGCTGCGGCGGCCAGGAGGCGGGCGAGCTGGGCTGCGGCTCCGGCCTCGTCGATGTCCTCGTACTCGGGCACGTGCCCGGCGTCGGCGTTGGCCCGCCGCCACTGCCCGTAGCGGACGGCTTCGGCCACGGCGCGGACGGCCCGCTCGGCGGCGGGGTAGGCGGGGATGTGCACGTCCTCGCGGGAGAGGGCGTCGACGAGCTCGGCCAGCTCGACGTTGACGACCGCCACGGGCTTGCCGGGGTGCGCGGCCACCGCGTCGCGCAGGGCGTCGGCCAGGTCGTCGCCGTCCGCGTGCTCGCTGACCCAGGGGATCGCGGTGACGACCACGGCGTCGTGGGCCTCGGAGGCCAGGGCCGCGGCCAGCGCCTGCCCGAAGTCCTTGGGGGAGGCGGCCGTGGTCAGGTCCAGGGGCGCGCCGGGCCGCAGCCCCTGGGCGAGGCAGGCGTCGTACGTGAGGAAGCCGAGCGACTCGGAGTTGCCCAGGATCGCCACGCGCGGCCCGGCGGGCAGCGGCTGGGAGGCCAGCAGCAGCCCGACGTCGACCAGTTCGGTGACGGTGTCGACCCGGATCACGCCCGCCTGGCGCAGGAGCGCGGAGACGGTGGTCTCCGGGAGCCGGGTCCCGGGCACGACGTGGCCGGCCGGGGTGTGGCGGCCGCCCTTGGCGACGACGACGGGCTTGACCGCGGCGGTGCGCCGGGCGAGGCGGGTGAACTTCCGCGGGTTGCCGAGGGTTTCGAGGTACATGAGGGCCACGTCGGTGGCCTCGTCCTCGTACCAGTACTGCAGGATGTCGTTGCCGGAGACGTCGGCGCGGTTTCCGGCGGAGACGAAGGAGGACAGCCCTTCGCCGCGGCGGAGCAGGGCGGACAGCAGCGAGATGCCGATCGCCCCGGACTGCGTGAACAGCCCGATCCGGCCGCGCACGGGAGCCGGGACGGGTGCGAGGGAGGCGTTGAGGCCCACCTCCGGCGCCGTGTTGATGACGCCGAAGGCGTTGGGCCCGATCAGCCGCATCCCGTACGAGCGCACCTGGCGGACCAGTTCGCGCTGCCGGTCCAGACCCGCCCGGCCGCTCTCGCCGTACCCGGCGGACAGCACGACGAGCCCCTGCACCCCGTGCTCCCCGCAGGCGGCGACGACCTGCGGGACCCGCTCGGCCGGGACCGCGACCACGGCGAGGTCGACCGGGGCGTCGATGTCGGCGAGGGAGCGGTAGGCGCGGACCCCGTCCAGCAGGTCGGCCGAGACGGCCTCGTTCACGGCGTAGAGGTGGCCGCGGAAGCCGCTGTCGCGGAGGTTGCGCAGGGCCGCCGCGCCGACGCCGCCGCCGGAGCGGCTGACGCCGATGACGGCGACGGAGCCGGGGGCCAGCAGCCGCTGGACGGAGCGGGCCTCGGCGCGCTGTTCGCGGGCGCGCTGGACGGCGAGGGACTTCGCGGTCGGCTCCAGGTCGAGGGTGAGGTGGACGGAGCCGTCCTCGAAGCTGCGCTTCTGCTGGTAGCCGGCGTCCGTGAACACCTTGATCATCTTGGTGTTGGCGGGCAGCACCTCGGCGGCGAAGCGGCGGATGCCGCGCTCCCGGGCCACCGCGCCGATGTGCTCCAGCAGCGCGGAGGCCACCCCGCGGCCCTGGTGGGCGTCCTGGACGAGGAAGGCGACCTCGGCCTCGTCGGCGGGGCCGGAGGCGGGCCGGCCGTCGGAGTCGATCCGGTCGTAGCGGACGGTGCCGATGAACTCCTCGCCGACGGTCGCGGCGAGGCCGACGCGGTCGACGTAGTCGTGGTGCGTGAAGCGGTGGACGTCGCGGTCGGAGAGCCGGGGGTGGGGGGCGAAGAAGCGGTAGTACTTCGACTCGTCGGAGACCTGCGCGTAGAAGCTGACCAGCCGGCCGGCGTCCTCGGTGGTGATGGGCCTGATGCGGGCGGTGCCGCCGTCGCGCAGGACGACGTCGGCCTCCCAGTGGGCCGGGTACGCGGGGTCCGACGCGGTGGTCATGCGGCGATCTTAAGGCCAGAGGGGCCCCGGGAGCTCCTGCGCGGCGGACGCGGCAAGCCGGGGTGAACCGGTGCAAGCTGGGGTGGTTCGCACCTCGGGGGATCCGGGCGGGAGGCCGGTCGGAGCACTCGGGACCTTGTGGGATAGTGGTCTAGACAACCGTAAGAACCTGAAGGGCATCACCATGGCAGAGCGCCGCGTCAACGTCGGCTGGGCCGAGGGCCTGCACGCTCGTCCCGCCTCGATCTTCGTCCGCGCGACGACCGCTTCCGGGGTCCCGGTGACCATCGCGAAGGCCGACGGCTCCCCCGTCAACGCCGCGTCCATGCTCGCGGTGCTGGGCCTGGGCGCCCAGGGCGGCGAGGAGATCATCCTGTCGTCCGACGCCGAGGGCGCCGAGGCGGCGCTGGACCGCCTGGCGAAGCTGGTCGCCGAGGGGCTCGAGGAGCTTCCCGAGACCGTCTGACCCTTCGGGTTCGCTTGTCGCGCGGGCGGCGCGAGAACGGCAGGAGCCGCGGCCACCGGAATTTCCGGCGGCCGCGGCTCCTGCCGTTTTCCTTCATGCCCGGCACGGGAAAGGCGCCCAGAAGAAGCGCAGAGAAAATACGCCGAGAAAATGCTCCGGGGAAAGGCGCACAAGAATACGGCGACTCTTCGACCCTCCCCCATTCATACGCGGGTTTTGTTAATGGGAGCCGCTCGCCATGTTTACGGCACGTTGCGAAGTCCTCACGCGCAGCCGGTACGCCCCGGACGTCCGGTCCGCGTGCACCGCCGTCAGCGCCCGCGCCCGCTCGGCGTCGCCGCGCGCCACCGCATCCACGATCGCCCCGTGCTCCGCCCAGCACTCCACGGGCCGCTGCGGCGCCTGTACGACGTACATCCAGGCGACCTTGTGCCGCATCTGCGTGAGGATCGCGATCAGCCCGGGACTGCCGGAGGCCTGCGCCAGCGTCTCGTGGAACCAGCTTCCCAGGGCCCGCAGGTCCTCGCCCTGGCCCTGCCGGGCCCGCTCCTGACCCAGCCTGACCAGCCCGCGCAGCACTTTGAGGTGCGCCTCGGTGCGGCGCCGGGCCGCCCGGGCCGCGGCCAGCGGCTCCAGCAGCATCCGCAGCTCCAGCAGGTCGGCGGCCTCCTGCTCGGTGGGCTCGGCGACGCACGCGCCCGCATGCCGGCGGGTGGTCACGAACCCCTCGGACTCCAGGGTCCGCAGCGCCTCGCGGACGGGGACGCGGGAGACGCCGTAGCGCCGGGCCAGCACCTCCTCGGTCAGCCGGCCGCCCGGTTCGAATGCCCCGGAGACGATGTCGTCGCGGATTGCAGTGCATACCGCGTGCGCGGGAATACGCAAGACCGGACCTCCGCCTATTTCTCCGCCTCTTCCGGCTGCCGGTCGCCTTTGCCGCCACCGCACCGGGATCGTACCGAGACTCTATTGCAATACGCCGAATTTTCCGAGCGCCCGCAGAAATCGGCGGCCTTTGCGGCCACAACGCGAGGACCCCGGCTCGGTGAGCCGGGGTCCTGTGCGAAGCGGTGCGGCGGCGCCGCTCGACGGCGCGTCGGTCAGAGGTCGACGCCGTGGCTGCGCAGGTACGAGACGGGGTCGATGTCCGAGCCGTACGTGGCGCCGGTGCGGGCCTCGAAGTGCAGGTGCGGGCCGCTGGAGTTGCCGGTGGAGCCCGACAGGCCGATCTGCTGGCCCGGGGTGACCGTCTCGCCGACGGAGACGCTCAGCGAGGACATGTGGCCGTACTGGGTGTACGTGCCGTCGTTGTGGCGGATGACGACGTTGTTGCCGTACGCACCGCCCCAGCCGGCCTCGACCACGGTGCCGGAGCCGACCGCGTGGACCGAGGTGCCGGAGGCCGCGTGGAAGTCGATGCCGGTGTGGCTGCCGGAGGACCACATGCCGCCGCCGGCGTGGTACTGGGTGCTGATGTAGGTGTCGTCGAGCGGCGAGACGAAGGTGTTGAGGCGCTTGCGCTCCTCCTCGCGGGCGGCGCGCTCGGCGGCCTCGCGCTCGGCCTTCGCCTTCTCCTCGGCCTTCTGCTTGGCCTCGGCGGCGCGGGCAGCGGCGTCGGCCTCGGCCTTGGCCTTGAGGGCGGCGGCCTCCGCGGCGTTGCGCTGGGCCTCGGCCTGGGCCTCGATCTGGCCCTGGAGGTCCTCGGCGGTGACGACCGCGTTCAGACCGGTGTCCTCCATGGAGGGGCCCTTGTGGTCCGTCGCGGCGAACGCCGGGGCGGCGAGGGTGCCCACGACGCCGGTCGTGGCGAGGGCGGCGACGCCGGCGTAACCGGCGGTCTTGCGGCTCAGACGGCTGGAACCACGGTGCTTGCCGGCGGCACGACTGCCAAAAGCCATGGAGGGGCTGATCCTTTCCTTCCTTCTCGCCTACCGGGTTAGCTGACGGGTTCGGAGCAGGAAGGTCTCCTACGGGCCCCTCTGGCGAGGCGGCCCGATTCACCCCAGGGACATGTGGGTCCCCGGCTCCCCAGGCTCACGCCTGACGGGGACTCGGCGATCGCTGCCCGGTGCCGCGGGTGCGGCGCGTACAAACTGACGGACAGCACGCCCGACGCTAGGCGGATCATCAGTCAATCGCCAAACAGACGCGCGCTTTTGTTGCGTACGCCACACCCCATACGGGCAACCTTGGCGCCAATTGGACATAAAGGACCCCGATGGCCAAGCCATCGGGGCCCTTCGTCCGTCGGCGGTTCGCCGGTGCGCCGACAGCACGTCGGCGCCTCATCCGCCGTGCGGCGACGGTCAGTTGGTGACGACGGTCACCTCTCCGATCCCGAGCGCGCGCACCGGCTCCTCGATCTGCGAGGCGTCACCCACGAGCACGGTGACCAGGCGGTCCACCGGGAAGGCCTTGACGACCGCCGTGGTCGCCTCCACCGTGCCGGTGGCGGCCAACTGCGCGTACAGCCGGGCCTGGTAGTCGTCCGGCAGCTCCTGCTCGACCTGGTCGGCGAGCGTGCCCGCCACGGCGGCGGCCGTCTCGAACTTCAGCGGGGCCACCCCGACCAGGTTCTGCACCGCCACGTCCCGTTCGGCGTCCGTCAGACCGCCCTCGGCGAGGGTGCGCAGCACCTTCCACAGGTCGTCCAGGGCCGGACCGGTGTTCGGGGTGTCCACCGAGCCGCTGATGGCGAGCATCGAGGCCCCGCGGCCGTCGGCGGTGGAGCGCAGCACCTGGCCGAACGCGCGCACGCCGTAGGTGTAGCCCTTCTCCTCGCGCAGCACCTTGTCCAGGCGCGAGGTGAGGGTGCCGCCCAGGCAGTACGTGCCGAGCACCTGGGCCGCCCAGACGCTGTCGTGCCGGTCCGGCCCGATCCGGCCGATGAGCAGCTGCGTCTGGACCGCGCCGGGCCGGTCCACGATGACTACCCGGCCGGTGTCGTCGGCAGTCACCGGCGGCACCGGGCGCGCCTCGGCGGTATCGCCGGTCCAGGCGCCCAGGGTGTCCGCCAGGACGGCGTCCAGGTCGATGCCGGTCAGGTCGCCGACGACCACGGCGGTGGCCGTGGCGGGGCGCACGTGGGCCTCGTAGAAGGCGCGGACAGCCGCGGAGTCGATCCGGGCGACGGTCTCCTCGGTGCCCTGGCGCGGGCGGGACATCCGCAGGGAGGCCGGGAAGAGCTGGCGGGAGAGCTCCTTGGCGGCGCGGCGCTGCGGGTTGGCCAGCTCGTGCGGGATCTCGTCGAGGCGGTTGCGCACCAGGCGGTCGACCTCGCTGTCGGCGAAGGCCGGCGCCCGCAGCGCCTCGGCGACCAGGCCCAGGGCCTTGTGCAGCCGCGAGGCCGGGACCTCCAGGGAGACCCGCACGCCGGGGTGGTCGGCGTGGGCGTCGAGGGTGGCGCCGCAGCGCTCGAGCTCGGCGGCGAACTCCTCGGCGGAGTGCTTGTCGGTGCCCTCGGACAGCGCACGGGCCATGATGGTCGCCACGCCGTCCAGGCCCTCGGGCTCGGCGTCCAGCGGGGCGGTGAGGTTGACCTCGACGGCCACCACCTGCTGGCCCGGGCGGTGGCAGCGCAGCACGGTCATGCCGTTGGGCAGCGCGCCGCGCTCGGGGGCCGGGAAGGCCCACGGCCGTGCCTCGCCGGCCTGCGGCCGCGGGTGGAAGGTCATCGTGACGGCTGCGGTGTCGCTCACTGCTCCGCCCCCTCGTTCTCGTTCTGGTTCGCGGCGTCGTCATCGGCATCGGCGGCGTCGGCCGCGAGGGGCTCGTACACCAGCACCGCGCGGTTGTCGGGGCGCAGCCGGGCCGCGGCCACGGCCTGCACCTCCTCGGCGGTGACGTCGAGGACCCGCTGTACGGCGGTCAGGGCGAGCTGCGGGTCGCCGAACAGGACGGCGAAGCGGCACAGTTCGTCGGCGCGGCCGGCCACCGTGCTCAGCCGGTCCAGCCATTCGCGCTCCAGCTGTGCCTGGGCGCGCTCCATCTCCTCGGCCGTCGGGCCCTCGGCCGCGAACCGGGCGAGCTCCTCGTCCACGGCGGCCTCGATGGCGGGCACCTCGACGCCGCTGGAGGTCTTCACGTCCAGCCAGCCCATGGAGGGGGCGCCGGCCAGGCGGAGCATGCCGAAGCTGGCGGCGACGGCCGTCTGGTCGCGGCGTACCAGGCGGTTGTGCAGCCGGGAGGACTCGCCGCCGCCGAGGACGGTGAGCGCCACGTCGGCGGCGTCGCACTCGCGGGTGCCGTCGTGCGGCAGCCGGTAGGCGGCCATCAGCGCGCGGGCCGGGACCTCCTCGATGATCTCCTCGCGCAGCTGGCGGCCCATGATCTCGGGCAGGCTGCCGTCGCGCGGCGGCTTCTTGCCGTCGTGGGAGGGGATGGTGCCGAAGTACTTCTCGATCCAGGCGAGGGTCTGGGCCGGGTCGATGTCGCCGACGACCGACAGCACCGCGTTGTTGGGCGCGTAGTACGTACGGAAGAACGCGCGGGCGTCCTCCAGCGAGGCCGCGTCCAGGTCGGCCATCGAGCCGATCGGCGTGTGGTGGTACGGGTGGCCGTCGGGGTACGCGAGGGCGGTCAGCCGCTCGAAGGCGGTGCCGTACGGGACGTTGTCGTAGCGCTGGCGGCGCTCGTTCTTGACGACGTCGCGCTGGTTCTCCATGGACTCCTCGTCCAGGGCGGCCAGCAGCGAGCCCATCCGGTCGGCCTCGAGCCAGAGCGCCAGCTCCAGCTGGTGGGCCGGCATGGTCTCGAAGTAGTTGGTGCGCTCGAAGCTCGTGGTGCCGTTCAGCGAGCCTCCGGCACCCTGGACCAGCTCGAAGTGGCCGTTGCCCGGTACGCTCGCCGAGCCCTGGAACATCAGGTGCTCGAAGAGGTGAGCCAGGCCGGTGCGCCCCTTGACTTCGTGGCGCGAGCCGACGTCGTACCAGAGGCAGACGGCGGCGACCGGGGTCAGGTGGTCCTCGGAGAGCACCACGCGCAGGCCGTTGGCCAGCCGGTGTTCGGTCGCTGTCAGGCCGCCGGAGCCGGCCTGGGCTGTGGCCGTGTGACCCATGGGCATGTGGTCCCTTCGATCGCGATGCAGAGATTTCTGTCAGACCTGTCACTGTATGCAAGCGCGTCGGGCCGCGGAGAAGTTCCCGGCTCAGTCCTGGGTCGGAGTCGGCGCTGTCGGAGCCTCGGGCCACAATGGTCCGCGACAACCCCCGGCGGCCCCGTCCGGGCCGACGGCCCCGACCCCGCCCTACCCCGCCAGACCCCCAGCACACCTTCTTTCTTGGTTAAGGAGCCGCGCAGCGATGGCCCGCCGCAGCACGAAGACCCCGCCGCCGGAGGATTTCGAGGAGAACATCCTCGACATCGACGTCGTCGACGAAATGCAGGGCTCCTTCCTCGAGTACGCGTACTCGGTGATCTACTCCCGAGCCCTGCCCGACGCCCGGGACGGCTTGAAGCCGGTCCACCGGCGCATCGTTTACCAGATGAACGAGATGGGCCTGCGCCCCGACCGCGGGTACGTCAAGTGCGCCCGCGTCGTCGGCGAGGTCATGGGCAAGCTGCACCCGCACGGCGACGCGTCGATCTACGACGCCCTCGTGCGCATGGCCCAGCCCTTCTCGATGCGGCTGCCGCTCGTCGACGGCCACGGCAACTTCGGCTCGCTGGGCAACGACGACCCGCCCGCGGCGATGCGCTACACCGAGTGCCGAATGGCGGACGCCACGTCACTGATGACGGAGTCGATCGACGAGGACACCGTCGACTTCACCGCCAACTACGACGGCCAGGAGCGCGAGCCCGTCGCGCTGCCGGCCGCTTACCCGAACCTGCTGGTCAACGGCGCGTCCGGGATCGCGGTCGGCATGGCCACCAACATGCCCCCGCACAACCTGGGCGAGGTCATCGCGGCCGCCCGCCACCTGATCCGCTACCCGCAGGCGGACCTGGAGGCGCTGATGCGCTTCGTGCCGGGTCCCGACCTGCCCACGGGCGGCCGGATCGTGGGCCTGTCGGGGATCAAGGACGCGTACGAGAACGGCCGCGGCACCTTCAAGATCCGCGCGACGGTGTCCGTGGAGAACGTGACCGCGCGCCGCAAGGGCCTGGTCGTCACCGAACTGCCCTTCACCGTCGGCCCCGAGAAGGTCGTCGCGAAGATCAAGGACCTGGTCGGCTCGAAGAAGCTCCAGGGCATCGCGGACGTCAAGGACCTGACCGACCGCGCGCACGGCCTGCGCCTGGTCATCGAGGTCAAGAACGGCTTCCACCCCGAGGCCGTGCTGGAGCAGCTCTACAAGCTGACGCCGATGGAGGAGTCCTTCGGCATCAACAACGTGGCCCTGGTCGACGGCCAGCCGCTCACGCTGGGCCTCAAGGAGCTGCTGGAGGTCTACCTCGACCACCGCTTCGACGTGGTGCGCCGGCGCAGCGAGTTCCGCCGCGGCAAGCGGCGCGACCGGCTCCACCTGGTCGAGGGCCTGCTCGTGGCCCTGCTCGACATCGACGAGGTCATCCGGATCATCCGCGACAGCGACAACTCCGCCCAGGCCAAGGAGCGCCTGATGGAGCGCTTCTCGCTGAGCGAGATCCAGACCCAGTACATCCTCGACACCCCGCTGCGCCGGCTCACCCGCTTCGACCGGATCGAGCTCGAGTCCGAGCGCGACCGGCTCATCGGCGAGATCGAGGAGCTGACCCGGATCCTGGACTCCGACGCGGAGCTGCGCAAGCTGGTCTCCTCGGAGCTGGCCGCGGTCGCCAAGAAGTTCGGCACCGAGCGCCGCACCGTCCTGCTGGAGTCGGCGGGCGCGCCGGTCGCGGCGGTTCCGCTGGAGGTCGCGGACGACCCGTGCCGGGTGCTGCTGTCCTCGACGGGCCTGCTGGCCCGCACGGCGACCGGCGACCCGGTGCCGCTGGAGGAGGGCGGGGCCCGGGCGAAGCACGACCTGATCGTCTCGCAGGTGGCGGCCACGGCCCGCGCCGACGTCGGTGCGGTCACCTCCCACGGCCGCCTGCTGCGGCTGTCGGTGATCGACCTGCCGCAGCTGCCCGACACCCACGCCGCGCCGAACCTGGCCGGCGGGGCCCCTCTGTCGGAGTTCCTCTCCGGGCTGGCACCGGACGAGAAGGTGGTCTGCCTGACCTCGCTGGACGAGTCCTCGCAGGGCCTGGCGCTGGGCACCGAGCAGGGCGTGGTCAAGCGCGTGGTGCCGGACTACCCGGCGAACAAGGACGAGCTGGAGGTCATCACCCTCAAGGAGGGCGACCGCATCGTCGGCGCGGTCGAACTGCGCACCGGCGAGGAGGACCTCGTCTTCATCACCGACGACGCGCAGCTGCTGCGCTATCCGGCGGGCCAGGTGCGCCCCCAGGGCCGCCCGGCGGGCGGCATGGCGGGCATCAAGCTCTCCGAGAACGCCAAGGTGATCCACTTCTCGGCGGTGGACCCGGCGCGCGACGCCGTGGTCTTCACGGTGGCGGGCTCCCACGGGACGCTGGACGACTCGGTGCAGTCCGGCAAGCTGACCCCGTTCGACCAGTACCCGCGCAAGGGCCGCGCCACCGGCGGCGTGCGCTGCCAGCGCTTCCTGAAGGGCGAGGACCTGCTGACCCTGGCCTGGGCCGGCAACGCACCGGCCCGCGCGGCGGCCGCGAACGGCACCCCGGCCGCCCTGCCGGCCGCGGACCCGCGCCGCGACGGCTCGGGGGCCGCGCTGCCCGCGGCGGTGGCCGTGGTGGCGGGGGCCGCGCTGTAGGACGTACCGAGGCATTCGGGTGGTGCGACCCGGGGGACGTACCACCCGAATGCCGACTAGTGTTTTCCCTCTCGGGGTTGGTGGGGGGAGTACACAGCTGATGAGTCGTCGGTCGGGCGGAGCGATCGGGACCTGGGCCGAGGCCCAGCGCCGACAGCAGCAGACGCAGCTGGTCCAGCAGCGGGAGGCGGAGCGCCGGCAGCGGGCGTACGAGCGGGAGGCCAACCGCAGCCACCGCCAGTACCGCGAGGCCGAGGCCCTGCGCCGTACGGCCGCGCTCGACGCGGAGGTCGCCGCCCTGAAGGGCCTGCTGGTCGCGGGCTGCCGGGCACCGGCGTTCCGGATGGCCTCCCTGATGCGGCCCGAGCAGCTCGAGCCCTTCAACCCCGGGGCCCTGGCGCAGCCGGGGCCGCTGCCCCGCATCGAGGACTTCCAGCAGAGCAGCGGCTGGACGCTCGGCTCGAACCACCGGGCGCAGGCGGAGCGGGAGGCGCACGCCCGGTACACCGCGGCCTGGCAGGCCGCTAGCGCCGCGGAGGCGCAACGGCAGCAGCAGCTGGCGGCGTACCGCCAGCAGTACGACCGGTGGGCGGCGGAGCAGCTCGCCGGCGTACGGGCGCACAACAGCGGGCTCGCCGAGCTGGCCGACGCCCTGCGCTCGGGCGATGCCGGGGCCGCCGTGGAGTACTTCTCGGCCGCTCTGTACGCCTCGACGGCCTGGCCCGAGACGCTGCCGAGGCAGGTGTCGGCCGCCTACGAGCCTGCCGTACGCCAGCTGGTGCTGGACTGGGAACTGCCCGGGTACGCGGTGGTGCCCGAGGCCAGGGCGGTGCAGTACCTGCCGAGCACCGACCAGGACAAGGTGAAGCCGCGCCCGGTCACGGAGCGGCGCGCGCTGTACCGGGACCTGCTGGCGCAGTGCCTGCTGCTGGTGGTGCGCGAGCTGTACGCGGCGGACGAGTTCGGCGTACTGGACTCGGTCGTGGTCAACGGCTTCGTGGACTGCCTCGATCCGGTGACCGGGCAGGAGGCGCAGTTCGTGCTCGCCACGGTGCCCGCGGCGCGCGGCGCGTTCGCGGGGCTGCGGCTGGAGCAGGTCAGCGCGGTGGACTGCCTGGTGTCGGGCCTGGGCGGGCAGCTGTCGGCGCGCCCCGACCAGCTGACGGCGGTGCGTCCCGGGCGTCGGCCGGACGAGGTCGGCGGGGGCGTCGTCAGCCACGGCGGCCACGTGGGCGGGGGGTACGGGGACGAGGAGGAGCCGGACCTCTTCGCGATGGACCCGATCGACTTCGAGAACCTGGTCGCGGAGCTGTTCCGGGCCATGGGCATGGAGGCGGTCACGACCCAGCGCTCCGGCGACGGCGGGGTGGACGTGGAGGCCCTGGACCCGGCGCCGATCCGGGGCGGGCGGATCGTGGTGCAGGTCAAGCGCTACCGCAACACGGTGCCGCCGACGGCCGTGCGTGACCTGTACGGCACGGTCCAGGACAAGGGGGCGAACAAGGGGGTGCTGGTCACCACCGCGTCCTTCGGGCCGGGTTCGTACACCTTCGCCGAGGGCAAGCCGCTGGAACTGGTTCCGGGCCCCGCCCTGGTGGACCTCCTGCACCAGCACGGCCTGCGGGGCCGCCTGGGCCCGTCGGACACCCCGCCCCGCCGCCCGGCCACCGAGCCCGCAGCCGCTGCCCCGGACCACAACATCCTGGGCATGTCCTGGGCCGGCCCGGTCGCACTGGACGTGTGCGCCCTGGTCTGCGAGGCCAACCGGGCCTTGGGCGAGGACCACTTCGTCTTCTTCAACAACCCGCAGACCCCGGACGGCTCCGTCCGTACCCACGCGCACACGCCACCCGACAAGGCCGCGCTGGCGGTCTCCTTCGACGCGCTGCCGGAGCGGGCCGACCGCCTGGTCCTGGTCGCCGCGGTCGACCCCGAGGCCGACCCGCACGCCGACCTGACCGGCTTCACGGACGCCCGGATCCGGCTGCTGTCGGCCGACGGCACGGAGCTCGGCACCCTGGACGTCTCCGACGGCCGCCCGGGCGAAACCGCCCTGGTCCTGGGCTCCTTCCGCCGCCGCGCGAACGGCGACTGGGACTTCGTGGCGGGCGGCAAGGGCTACCGCGGCGGCCTGGAGGCCCTCCTCCACGAACACGGCGTCGAGGTCGCCTGAGCAAAATCCCGCCCCCCGACCATCCGAAGCCGGGGCGGGCATCCCACCCCCGTTCCCCTTCGCAGCCGGGACGGGCATCCCACCCCGCTCCTTCGCAGCCGGAGTGGACATCCCACCCCGCCGCCTTTCGAAGCCGGGGTCCGGCAGATCCAGCCCCGCCGGCGATTGAGGCGCGGGGTCTGGGGCGGAGCCCCAGGGATCCCGGCTCCGCCGGGCGCCGCCGAAAAGGGGGCGCGGGATGCCCTCTGCTCTGACAGGGTGACGGGTCGGCACACCGCCCGATCCGCCCGCCCCGGCCGACACGTCGGCCGACGCGCCCCCAGGAGCCCCGTGACCCCGCCCCGCCTGACCCCCTTGCTCCGGCAGTTCGACTTCGCCCACCGCCGCCTGGCCGACCGCATGGCGGGCCCCGTCATGGACAGCGGCGACGGAACGGACACCAAGGTGGGCCCCATGACGGACGAGGAGTACCTCTGGGAGCCGGTGCCGGACTGCTGGTCGGTACGGCGGCGAGCCGAAGGTCCGGGCCCACGGGCCACCCTCCTGGCCGGCACGGGCGACTGGGGCCGCGACGCCGCGGCGTACCCGCACCCGTGGCCGCCGCCGTTCACCACGATCGCGTGGCGCCTGAGCCACCTCAGCGAAATGCTGACCCTGCGCGCCGACCACACGGCCGGCACCCGCACCCTGACCCGCAGCGATTACGCGGCCGCCGGGGACGCCGCCGCGGCCCTCGCCGCGTTCGACGCCGGCGCCACCGCCTGGCGCACGGCACTGCTCAGCGTCGACGACGCCGCCCTCGACACCGTCGGGTACTGCACGTACCCGCACGGCGGCGATGCGGAGGAGCCGTTCATCGACATCGCCTGGTGGGTCAACCAGGAGCTGCTGCACCACGGGGCCGAGATCGCCCTGCTCCGGGACCTGTACCGGTCCCGGCAGCGCTGACTCGGCCGACTCAGACGCCCGCCGGAGCCGGCATCTCGTTCCCGTCCTCGTCCCCGGCGTCCCCGGCGTCCCCGGCGTCCCCGGTGTCCCCGCCCACCCGTTCGGCGTCGGCGTCGGGTTCGTCCTGCGGCGGCCGGGCCACGTAGCGCAGTACGCCCCACATGCTCTCCGGCCCCGCGTCCTGCGGCGACGCCTCCCGGCAGGACTCCAGCTCCCGCAGCAGGGCGGCCCCGTCCGTGCCGGAGCCGATGAGCACCAGCCGGGTCAGCCGCGGCTCGCCGCGACCCCAGGGCCCCGGCGCGAACCGCAGGAAGCGGCCGACCGCGTGGACCTCGTAGCGCTCCTCGTGGCCGGGCACGCCGAAGTGGACGAAGCCCTTGATCCGGTACAGCCCGGCCGGACGGCGGTCGAGGAAGTCGATGAGCCGTCGCGGGTGCATGGGCAGCTCGGACACGAACTCGGTGCTCTCGTACACCGTGTGGGCGTGGCCCTCGTGGCCCCCGTGGCCGTCCTGGCCTTCGTACCCCTCGTGGGCGATGTCCCGGGCCTGCGAGATCAGGTCCTCGAAGGAGAGCTGCCCCTGGGTCTCGGTCCACGGCCGGCGGTCGAAGAGCAGTTCCGGGTCGATGCGCCCGTGGTCGGCGGCGACGACGGGGATGCCGGGGCAGAGCGTGCCGAGCTCGGCCTCGATCCGGGCGAGCTCGGCCGGCTCCACCCGGTCGGCCTTGTTCAGCACCACCAGGTCCGCGGCGGCGAGGTGGCGGTCGGTCTCCGGGTGCCGGGACCGGGTCGCGTCGAACTCCGCCGCGTCCACGACCTCCACCAGGCCGCCGTAGCGGATCGCCGGGTTCTCGCTGGCGACGAGCATCCGGATCATCTCCTGCGGCTCGGCCAGCCCGCTCGCCTCGATGACGATGACGTCGATGCGGTGGACGGGCTCGGCGAGCTTCTCCAGGTACGCGTCGAGCTCGCTGCCGTCGACGGCGCAGCACAGGCAGCCGCCGCCGAGCGAGACCATCGAGTCGCCGACCTGGCCGGCCACCGCCATGGCGTCGATCTCGATCGATCCGAAGTCGTTGACCACGACCCCGATCCGGGTGCCGCCCCGGTTGCCGAGGAGGTGGTTGAGCAAGGTCGTCTTGCCGGAGCCGAGGAATCCGGCGAGGACGACGACGGGGATGGGGGTCGCGGCGGGGGTGGGGGTGGGCGCGACGGAAGGGTCGGGCTGCCTGCTGTTCACCCCGCCGATCGTACTCAGTCCAGCAGCGGAACCGGCTGGGGCGCCTGCGGCCCGACGTACCGGGCAGCCGGACGGATGATTTTCGAATCGGCCGCCTGCTCCAGCACGTTCGCGCTCCAGCCGACCACGCGCGCCGCGCAGAAGGTCGGGGTGAACATCTCGCGCGGCAGGCCGCACAGCTCCATCACCACGCCCGCGTAGAACTCCACGTTCGTGTGCAGCTCCCGGCCGGGCTTGAGCTCGGCGAGGATCGCCTCCACGTGCCGTTCCACCTCGACGGCGAAGTCCACGAGGGGCCCGCCGAAGCCGAGGGCGATGTCGCGCAGCATCCGCGAGCGCGGGTCCTCGGTGCGGTAGACGGGGTGGCCGAAGCCCATGATCCGGTCCCCGGCGAGCACCCGCTCGCGGATCCACGGGTCGATGCGGTCGGCCGTGCCGATGGCGTCCAGGGTGTCCAGGGCGCGGCTGGGGGCGCCGCCGTGCAGCGGGCCGGAGAGGGCGCCGATGGCCCCGGTCAGGCAGGCCGCGACGTCCGCGCCGGTGGAGGCGATCACGCGGGCGGTGAACGTCGAGGCGTTGAAGCCGTGGTCGATGGTGGAGATCAGGTACCGCTCGACCGCCCGCGCCTTGATCGGGTCGGGCACCTGTCCCGTGAGCATGTACAGGTAGTTCGCGGCGTACGGGAGGTCGTCGCGCGGCTCGACCGGCTCCAGGCCCTGGCCGAGCCGGTGCAGCGCGGTCAGCAGCGTCGGTACGGCGGCGCAGGCGGCCAGCGCGTCGGCGGCCCGCCGCTCGGGGGCGAGGTCGTACACGGGCCGGAAGCCGGCGGAGGCGCCGAGCAGGGAGAGCGCGGTTCGCAGGCCGGCGAGCGGGCCGGAGAGGGCGGTGGCCCGGGCGAGGGCGGGCAGGGCGCCCCGGACCTCGGCGGGCAGCCGGCGCAGCGGGGCGATCTCCTCGGCGAAGGCGCTGCGTGCGGCGGCGTCGGCCGGGAGGGTGCCGCGGAACATCAGGTGCCACACGTCTTCGAAGCTGCGGCTCTCGGCGAGCTCGACGGCCGAGTACTGGCGGTAGTGGTAGAAGCCCTCACGGCCCCGGACGTCACCGAGACCGGTCTCGGTGACCACGACTCCCGCGAGACCGCGGGGCACTTCAACGGTGGTGTTCATGCATCGACCATCCACCATGCATTGACTCAATGTCAATGTTGATTGGATCAATACATCTACTCTGGTCATCATGCATGACCAGATGGACGGTGAACGCGAACGACGGCTCAGCACCCGGCAGGCGGCGGAGCTGCTGGGGGTGAAGCCCGCGACCGTGTACGCGTACGTCAGCCGCGGCCAGCTCACCAGCCGCCGCGACCCGGTCGGCCGCGGCAGCACCTTCGACGCGGCCGAGGTCGAGGCCCTGGCCCGGCGCAGCCGACGCGAGGCGGCGGCGCCGGCCGGCGGGGAGCTCGCGGTGCGGACCGCGCTGACGCTCATCGAGCCGGACCGGTATTGGTTCCGCGGCGTGGACGCGGTGGAGCTGGCCTCGCGGTACTGCTACGAGGAGGTCGCCGAGTGGCTGTGGACGGGGACCCTGCCGCGCGGGGTCCGCCTCACGGCCCCGGCGCAGGCCCTGGCGGCGGCGCGGCGGGCCGTGGCCGCCCTGCCCGAGCACAGCGGCCCCGTCGACCGGTTGAGGGTGGCGACCGTGGCCGCGGCGGTGGCGGACCCGCTGCGCTTCGACCTGTCCGCGGAGGCGGTACTCGGCTCGGCCCGCTGCCTGATCCCGACGCTGGTCGGCGCGCTGCCCCTGCTGGGGCCGGAGCCCGAGGGGGACGAGGGACCCGGCGGCGCCCCGCTCGCGGCCCGGCTGTGGCCCCGGCTGACCGCGCAGGAACCCGACCCGGCGGCCCTCGACGCGCTCGACCTGGCCCTCGCCCTGCTCATCGACCACGACCTGGCCGCCTCCACCCTGGCCGTACGGGTGGCCGCGTCGGCGCGGGCGAACCCGTACGCGGCGGTCTCGGCCGGCCTCGGCGTCCTGGAGGGCCCGCTGCACGGCGCGGCCGGGCGCCTCGCCCACCGGACGCTGGCCGAGGCCCTGGAGCGGGGCGGTGCCGCGCCGGTGGTGGCGGACCACCTGCGCGCGGGGCGGCGGGTCCCGGGCCTGGGCCACCGGCTGTACGAGGGCGAGGACCCCCGGGCCACGGCCCTGTTCGCCCGGCTGGAGACCATGCCGGCCGCCGGCCCGGCCCTGGCAGCGGCCCGCGAGGTGGTCGCCACGGCGGCGGCCCGCCGGGTCGGCCTCCACGCCAATGTGGACCTGGCCCTGGCAGTGCTGACTGTGTCGTGTGGGATGTCGGCGGAGGCCGGCGAGACGGTGTTCGCGGTGGCCCGCACGGCGGGCTGGATGGCGCACGCACTGGAGGAATACCAGGAACACCCCCTCCGCATGCGCCCCATAGGCCACTACCAGGGCCCCCCACCCCCGCAGCCCCTCCCGTAGCCGCCCCACGCCGTCCGCCCACCAAGCCAACTCGCCCAGGCCTCCTACCCTGGACGACCGTGAGGCGGGAGCCTGCCCCTCCGGGTGGGAACCGGCCGAGGACTCCCTCCGGCCCCCGCGCCGCCCGATACCGCGCGGCCGGCCGGGCCGGAAGGCCGGCGCCCCGGACCCCCGGCGAGGATTCCGCTTCCGGCGGGGGCGGCCTACGGTTGCTGGTCATGCGGTTCCCCTCCCTGCGCGCTCCGCGCATCGGGCTGCCCCGTCGGGCCGTCTCGCAGATCCTGCTGACCCAGCTGGCCATCGCCGCCGGGGTCGCCGTGCTGGCCACGGGGCTGTTCCTCGCCCCGCTGGGCGCGCAGCTCGACGACCAGGCCATGCGCCGCGCCCTGGCCATCGCCCAGAGCGCGGCGGCCGACCCCTCGCTGGCCGCCGACCTGCTGAACTCCGGGCCGACGGCGGACAGCCCCGTGCAGGCCTCGGCGGAGCGGATCCGCCGGGCCACGGGAGCGGAGTACGTGGTCGTCATGGACCTTGACGGGATCCGCCGCTCGCACCCCGCCCCCGACCGCATCGGACGGCCCGTCTCCACCGACCCCGGCGACGTCCTCGCCGGCCGCGAAATCATGGAGATCGACGAGGGCACCCTGGGCCGCTCCGCGCGCGGCAAGGTCCCCCTCGTCGCCGCCGACGGCGAGATCGTCGGCGCCGTCTCCGTCGGCATCGCCTACGACAGCGTCCGCGCCCGCCTGCTCCACGCCGTCCCCGGCCTCCTCGCGTACGCGGGCGGCGCCCTCGCCGCGGGCGCCCTCGCCGCCTACCTCCTCTCGCGCCGTATCCACCGCCAGACCCGGGACCTGGCCTTCTCCGACATCGCCGCGCTGCTCGCCGAGCGCGAGGCGATGCTCCACTCCATCCGCGAAGGCGTGATCGCCCTCGACGGCGACGGCCGCGTCCGCCTCGTCAACGACGAGGCCGCCCGCCTGCTCGGCCTCGCCCCGGACGCCGCCCGCACCGCCGCCGGCCGCTCCCTCGACGACCTCCTCGGCACCGGCCGCACCGCCGACGTCCTCACCGGCCGCGTCACCGGCCGCGACCTGCTCGCCGTCCAGGGCCGCCGGGTACTGGTGGCCAATCGGATGCCCACCGAGGACGGCGGCGCCGTCGCCACCCTGCGCGACCGCACCGAGCTGGAGCACCTGCGCCGCGAGCTCGACTCCACCCAGGGCCTGATCGACGCCCTGCGCGCCCAGGACCACGAGCACGCCAACCGCCTCCACACCCTCCTCGGTCTGCTGGAGCTCGGCCTGCACGAGGAGGCGGTGGAGTTCGTGGCCGAGGTGGCCGGCGGCCACCGCAGCACCGCCGAGCAGGTCACCGAAAAGGTCCGCGACCCCCTGCTGGCCGCCCTTCTGGTGGGCAAGGCGACCGTGGCCGCCGAGCGGGGCGTCCCGCTGCGCCTCGCCGACGCCACCTTCCTCCCCGACCGCCTGGTCGATCCCGGCGGCCTCGTCACCATCACGGGCAACCTGGTGGACAACGCCCTGGACGCGGCGGCAGGCTCGGCCGCGCCCCTGGTCGAGGTCGAGCTGCGCTGCGAGGGCCGCACGGCGATCCTCCGCGTCCGCGACAGCGGCCCCGGCGTCCCGGAGGCCCGACGCGAGGAGATCTTCACCGAGGGCTGGTCGACCAAGCAGCCCCAGGGCCACCGCGAGCGCGGTCTCGGCCTCGCGCTCGTACGCCGCCTCGCGGAGCGGCAGGGCGGCACGGTCCGGGCCGGCGGGGCAGCGGACGGAGGGGCGGAGTTCTCCGTCGTACTCCCGGAGGCCCTGCGATGAGCGAGTCCCCGATCCACGTATTGGTCGTCGACGACGACATGCGTGTTGCCCTGATCAACGCGGCGTACGTCGCGAAGGTTCCCGGTTTCCGTGTCGCCGGCCACGCCCATTCCGCGGCCGAGGCACTGGAGTTCCTCGCGGGCCGCCCGGTGGACCTGATCCTCCTGGACCACTACCTCCCGGACGGCAGCGGCCTGGACCTCGTGCGAAGGCTGCGCCAGCTCGGCCACCACACCGACGTGATCATGGTCACGGCCGCCCGCGACCTGGCCACCGTCCAGGCCGCGATGCGCCTCGGCGCCCTCCAGTACCTGGTCAAGCCGTTCACCTTCCCCGGTCTGCGCTCCCGCCTGGAGGCGTACGCGGCCCTGCGCCGCACCCTGGAGACGGGCGGCGAGGCCGAACAGGCCGAGGTGGACCGGATCTTCGGCACCCTCGCGGCGGCGGGCTCCCCCAACGAGCTGCCCAAGGGCCACTCCCCCACCACCGCGGAACTGGTCCGCCGCGTCCTACGCTCCGCCGAAGGCCCGCTGTCCACCCAGCAGATCGCCGACCGGGCCGGCATCAGCCGCCAGACCGCCCAGCGCTACCTGAAGCTCCTGGACCGCACCGGCCGCGTCACCCTGTCGCTGCGCTACGGCGAAACGGGCCGCCCGGAGCACCTCTACTCCTGGCTCCCGGCCGAAGGCACTTGAACTGGCCCCCTCAGACGGCCCCGGCCCCCGTCAGCGAGCGGACCTCCGTCTCCGCGTGCCGGGCCGCGTCCGGTTCGTCCGCGGAGGTGACCGTGCCCATCCAGCCGGCCAGGAAGCCCAGCGGGATCGAGATCAGCCCCGGGTTCTGCAGCGGGAAGAACTGGAAACTCACCCCCGGGAAGAGGGAGTCCGGGCTGCCCGAGACCACCGGCGAGAGCACCACCAGCACCACCGCCGGAACCAGCCCCCCGTACACCGCCCAGACGGCGCCCCGCGTGGTGAAGTCGCGCCAGAACAGGGAGTACAGCAGCACGGGCAGGTTCGCCGAGGCCGCCACCGCGAAGGCCAGCCCCACCAGGAACGCCACGTTGAGGTCCTGGGCCAGCAGCCCCAGCGCGATGGCGACGGCCCCGATCCCGACGGCCGCGCCCCGGGCCACCGCGACCTCGCTGCGCCCGCGCGCCCGGCGCCGCTTGAGCGAGGCGTACAGGTCGTGGGCGACCGAGGCGGAGGAGGCGAGGGTGATCCCCGCGACCACGGCCAGGATCGTGGCGAAGGCGATCGCGGCGACGACGGAGAACAGCACCGCTCCCCCGGTGGACTCCGCCCCGCCGCCCAGGAAGGCCGCGAGCAGCGGAACCGCCGTGTTCCCCGAGGCGTTGGAGGCCCGCACCTCTGCGGGCCCCACGAGCGCGGCGGCCCCGAAGCCGAGCACGATCGTCATCAGGTAGAAGCCGCCGATCAGCGCGATCGCCCACACCACGGACCGGCGGGCCGCCCGGGCGGTCGGCACGGTGTAGAAGCGCGACAGGATGTGCGGGAGCCCGGCCGTTCCGAGGACCAGCGCCAGGCCCAGGCTCATGAAATCGAACCGGGCGGTCCAGTCCCCGCCGTACTTCAGCCCCGGACTCAGGAACTTCTGCCCGTGCCCGCTGCGCTCGGCGGCGCTGGTCAGCAGCTGGTCGAAGTCCCCGTGGAAGCGCAGCAGCACGAGCACGGTGAGGGTGACCGCGCCGCCCATGAGCAGCACGGCCTTCACGATCTGGATCCAGGTCGTGGCCCGCATCCCGCCGAAGGTCACGTACACGACCATCAGCGCACCGACCGCGATGACGGTGAGCGTCCGGGCGGCGGTGCCCGAGTCCCCGAGCAGCAGGCCCACGAGGCTGCCGGCTCCGACCATCTGGGCGACGAGGTACAGCACCGAGACGGTGACCGAGGAGGTTCCGGCGGCGATCCGGACGGGCCGCTCGCTCATCCGGGCGGCGACGACGTCGGCGAGGGTGAAGCGCCCGCAGTTGCGGACCAGTTCGGCGACGAGGAACAGCACGACCAGCCAGGCGACGAGGAAGCCGACCGAGTACAGCAGGCCGTCGTAGCCGAAGAGCGCGATCAGACCGGAGATGCCGAGGAAGGACGCGGCGGACATGTAGTCGCCGGCGATGGCGAAACCGTTCTCCATGGGGGAGAACAGCCGCCCGCCGGCATAGAACTCCTCGGCCGAGCCGTGCCGGTTCCGGCTGACCCACGTGGTGATGCCGAGGGTGATCGCGATGACGGCGCTGAAGAGGACCAGCGCGAGGCTCTGGTGCTCGGTGCTCACCGGCCGGCCTCCCCGGCGCCGACCCCTGCCCCTGCCCCGTTCCCGTTCCCCGTCCCGCTTCCGCGGCCCCGCTCCTGTTCGAAGACGGTCCACCGCAGCTCGAGGGCGGCGCGGTCCCGGCGCCGGCGCGCGTGCCGGGCGTACGCCCAGGTGAGCAGGAAGGTGCTGAGGAACTGTCCGAGCCCCGCGAGCAGCGCCACGTTCACCGCCCCCGCGACGGGCCGGGCCATCACGCCGGGCGCCGCGGTGGCCGCGACGACGTAGGCCACGTACCAGAGCAGGAAACCGGCGGTCGCGGGGACGACGAACCCGCGGTAGCGGCTGCGGACCTCCTGGAAGGCGGCGCTGCGCTGCACCTCCAGGTAGATGTCGGCCCGGGTGGGCGGAGTCCCCGCCGCTTTTCCGGGCGGACTTCCGGGCGCGGACCGGTCGGCGGCCGGGGGCGGCGCAGCCGCGTCCTCGCCCTCGCCCCAGCCGACGGCGAGCGCGTCGTACCAGGGGTCGTCGAGCCGGATCGTTCCGGGGTCGGGACCTTCGTGCTTGTCCACCGAACTCTCCTTGTCCGCTGCCGCCTTGGCGGCGTGTCACAAGGATGTGCGGTATGGACGGTTTCCGGACTGGTGTCCCGGTGGTCTTCACTCCAACAGGTGAGGGAAGCGGCCCCTCCGGGACACCGGGGCGGCGCGCGCCGCACCTGCGTGCGCCACCGCCGCCCCGGCCCGGTCAGGCGTCGATGCGCGAGCGGTCCAGGGTCGCGGCGGAGCTGGTGATGAACTCCTTGCGCGGGGCCACCTCGTTGCCCATGAGCAGGTCGAAGACGCCCTCGGCGGCGTCGAGGTCGCCGATGTTGATCCGGCGCAGCGTACGGTGGCGGGGGTCCATGGTGGTCTCCGCCAGCTGGTCCGCGTCCATCTCGCCGAGGCCCTTGTAGCGCTGGATCGAGTCCTTGTAGCGGATGTTCTTGCGCTGGAATTCGAGCAGGGTCTGGCGCAGCTCGTTGTCCGAATACGTGTAGACGTACTTGTCCTGGCCCTTCTTGGGCTGGACCAGTTCGATGCGGTGCAGCGGCGGAACGGCCGCGAAGACCCGGCCCGCCTCGACCATCGGGCGCATGTACCGCTGGAAGAGCGTGAGCAGCAGGCAGCGGATGTGCGCGCCGTCGACATCGGCGTCCACGAGCAGCACGATCTTCCCGTAGCGCGCCGCGTCGATGTCGAAGGTCCGGCCGGATCCGGCCCCTATGACCTGGATGATCGCGCCGCACTCGGCGTTCTTCAGCATGTCCGAGACCGAGGACTTCTGGACGTTCAGAATCTTGCCGCGGATCGGCAGCAGCGCCTGGAATTCGGAATTCCGCGCCAGCTTCGCCGTACCGAGGGCCGAGTCGCCCTCGACGATGAAGAGCTCGCTGCGCTCCACGTCGTCGCTGCGGCAGTCGGCCAGCTTGGCGGGCAGCGAGGAGGACTCCAGGGCCGTCTTGCGGCGCTGCGCCTCCTTGTGCTGGCGGGCGGCGATACGGGTCCGGGCGGCCGCGACGATCTTCTCCATCACGGCGCGGGCCTGCTGCTTGTCGTCGCGCTTGGTCGAGGTCAGGAAGGCCTTGAGCTCCTTGGCGACGACGGCCGCGACGATGCGGGCGGCCGCGGAGGTGCCGAGCACCTCCTTGGTCTGGCCCTCGAACTGCGGCTCGGCGAGCCGGACGGTGACGACCGCCGTCAGGCCCTCCATGGCGTCGTCCTTGACGACGTCGTCCTCGGCGACGCGCAGCAGCTTGGCGGAGCGCAGCACCTCGTTCACCGTCTTGGTGACCGAGCGCTCGAAGCCGGTGATGTGGGTGCCGCCCTTGGGGGTGGCGATGATGTTCACGAAGGACTTGACGGTGGTCTCGTACCCCGTGCCCCAGCGCAGGGCGATGTCCACGCCGAGGTCGCGGGTGACCTCGGTGGGGGTCATGTGGCCCCGCTCGTCGAGGACGGGGACGGTCTCCTTGAAGGTGCCCTGGCCGGTCAGGCGCAGGACGTCGCAGACGGCCTTGTCCTGGGCGAGGTAGTCGCAGAACTCGCTGATGCCGCCGTCGAAGCGGAACGTCTCCTCGGTCTTGCCGGCACCGTCGAGCCCGCGCTCGTCGCGGACGATGATGGTCAGGCCGGGAACGAGGAAGGCGGTCTGCCGGGCGCGCTGGTAGAGCGTCTCCAGCGAGAGCCGGGCGTCCTTGAGGAAGATCTGGCGGTCGGCCCAGTACCGGACGCGGGTGCCGGTCTTGCCCTTGGCGATCCGCTTGACCTTGCGCAGGCCGCTCGCGGGGTCGAACGGGCTGTCCGGGCCCTGCTCGGTGAAGAGGCCGGGGACACCGCGGCGGA
The DNA here is from genome assembly GCF_040636955.1 of Streptomyces sp. NPDC032472. Taxonomy (NCBI): domain Bacteria; kingdom Bacillati; phylum Actinomycetota; class Actinomycetes; order Kitasatosporales; family Streptomycetaceae; genus Streptomyces; species Streptomyces sp. NPDC032472. The sequence continues at coordinate 103,251 of NZ_JBEZVK010000011.1, read as the reverse complement.
AGCTGATCGCGTGGGTGGAGCTGCCCCGGTCGACCTCGACGTCGAGGCGGGAGGAGAGGGCGTTGACCACGGAGGCGCCGACACCGTGCAGACCGCCGGAGGCCGCGTACGAGCCGCCGCCGAACTTGCCGCCTGCGTGCAGCTTGGTCATGACGACCTCGACGCCGGACAGGCCGGTCTTGGGCTCGACGTCGACGGGGATGCCGCGGCCGTTGTCGCGGACCTCGACGGAGCCGTCGTCGTGGAGGACCACCTCGATGTGGTCGCAGAAGCCGCCCAGGGCCTCGTCGACGGCGTTGTCGATGATCTCCCAGAGGCAGTGCATCAGGCCACGGCTGTCGGTCGACCCGATGTACATGCCGGGACGCTTGCGGACGGCCTCGAGGCCTTCGAGGACGAGCAGGTGCCGCGCGGTGTAGTTGGAGCCGTCCCGGTCTGCTCCGGACAGCAGCGCGCTGGAAGGCACGGACGTGTCGGCGGTCACGCAGTTCGCTCCTCGCTGAATTTCTTTTCTGGCCCGGTCGGGCGCAGGGTGGCTCGGTTGCCCGTCGAAGGGTACCGAGGCCTGGTAGAGCCGATGCAACGCCACCCTCGCGCCTTCATCAGCCTAGTGCAGATCCGCACGGATGTTCGATCCCCCGGGGGGGTGAAGCAAACATCACGTTCCCTTCCAGGCATGAACCATTTAGGGTTCGGGCACGTCCTCATGAACAACCGGCACCCGCGCCGGGGAGGACGGAACTGCGACAAGCGAACGACTGACAACGCGAAACCGTAAAGCAACGCAATACGGCTCCTTCGCCGCCAACCGGCAGCAGCCGGCCAGCTTCGGAAGGAAGTTTCGAGGAAAAGCCGCGAGCGGGAACGTTTTCGGCCTGGTTGGATGTTGACCCTGGTACGACAGCTCGTCGAGCTAGAGAAGAGGCGACGTGACTACTGTTCTGACACCCGCGACCCCGCTGACGGCCGCTGACCGATGCGACCGTTGCGGCGCCCAGGCATATCTGCGCGTCGTCCTGCTGAGCGGTGGTGAACTGCTCTTCTGCGCCCACCACGGGCGTAAGTTCGAGCCGGAACTCAAGAAGATCGCCGCGGAAATACAGGATGAGACCGAGCGGCTGACGTCCGCTCCGGCGGTTCACGCCGACACCGAGGACCGCTGACACAGGCCTACCTCGCATCCGACGAGCCAGGACCGGCCAGGCCGGTCGACGGGCGGCGCTTCTGAGACCCAGGAGTGCCGCCCGTCCTCATATCCGCAGCCCGGTCACCGGACCCGCGGTCCGATCCTCGCGATCATTCCGATCACCGGCGGCCGTGACGCCGCCGTACGCCGGGATCCAGCGGGGTACCCCACAGCGGGACGCCGGAGGCAGCCGGAGCTCCCGACAGACCTGTGCCGGCGCTCGTCGCCGCTGCACCGGCTGAGGCCGCCGCCCCCCCGTGCCCCTCCAGGGTCCCTGCAGCCGCCCCGGAGCCCCTCGGGGCTTCCCATACGACCTTCTGCTCCTCGCCGCGCCGCGAGGCCGTCTCGGGCGCGGTGACGAAGCCGGCCAACGGTGCGATCCGGGTGTACACCCCCGGGCTGTCGGCCCGCCCGCAGCCCCGCCCCCAGGACACCAGTCCGATCAGACGCCCCTGCGCGACCAGCGGTCCGCCGCTGTCCCCCTGGCAGGCGTCCCGCCCGCCGCTGCGGTGGCCGGCGCACACCATGGACTCCGGCCGGTACTGCCCGTCCGCATCCCCCGGGTACGCCCGCCGACACACCTCGTCCGACAGGACGGTCACGCGCGCGGCGCGCAGCGCGGTGGCGTAGTCGCCGAACCCGCTCGTGTCGCCCCACCCGTACACAACCGCCTCGCCGCCCGGCTCATAGCCCGGGTGCCCCTCCCCCGCCATCGGGAGCACGTACTGCGCGGGCAGGGCTTCGGCCAGCTCCAGGACGGCCAGGTCCCCGGCATTGCTCTGCGAGTCGTAGTCGGGGTTCACCCGGGCCGAGCGCACCGCGATCTCCTTGCCCTCGGCCTCGCGCAACAGCTCCGTACGCCCGGTGATCACCCGGAGGTCGGGCACGGACTCGACGGGGCCGCCCAACACCTGCCGGCCGAGGCAGTGGGCCGCCGTTACGATCTTGGTCGGGGCCACGAGGACGCCACCGCAGAACTGTCCGGCCCGCGTACGCCCGAACCGGTCACGGCTGGCCAGGGCCACCACCCAGGGGCTGTCGGCCACCTTCACCGGCCTCCCGCCGATCACCACGCTGTCCGCGGCCGCCCTGGGCGCCTGGGCCAGCGGCGCAGCGGCCGCTCCCGCCGCCAGTGCCAGCGCGCCCGCCAGAACTCGGGAAAAGGGACGACGCATCGGGCCTCCTGACTCCGGGTGTGCATGACTCCACCCAGAGTGGGATGCCGCGTGTCCGGGCGCACCCGCGCGCGGGCACGGTCCTGCGTGCGCCCGTACGTGTGCCGCCCGGCCGGCGTGTGCCGCCCCGCCGTCCGGCCGGTTCAGTCCAGGTAGTCGCGCAGCACCTGGGAACGCGACGGGTGGCGCAGCTTCGACATGGTCTTCGACTCGATCTGGCGGATGCGCTCGCGCGTGACGCCGTAGACCTTGCCGATCTCGTCGAGGGTCTTCGGCTGGCCGTCGGTGAGGCCGAAGCGCATCGAGACCACGCCGGCCTCGCGCTCGCTCAGCGTGTCGAGCACCGAGTGCAGCTGCTCCTGGAGCAGCGTGAAGCTGACGGCGTCGGCCGGGACGACCGCCTCGGAGTCCTCGATCAGGTCGCCGAACTCGCTGTCGCCGTCCTCACCCAGCGGGGTGTGCAGGGAGATCGGCTCGCGGCCGTACTTCTGGACCTCGATGACCTTCTCGGGGGTCATGTCGAGTTCCTTGGCCAGCTCCTCCGGGGTGGGCTCGCGGCCCAGGTCCTGCAGCATCTGGCGCTGCACGCGGGCGAGCTTGTTGATGACCTCGACCATGTGGACGGGGATGCGGATGGTGCGGGCCTGGTCGGCCATGGCACGCGTGATCGCCTGACGGATCCACCAGGTCGCGTACGTGGAGAACTTGTAGCCCTTGGTGTAGTCGAACTTCTCGACCGCACGGATCAGACCCAGGTTGCCCTCCTGGATCAGGTCCAGGAAGAGCATGCCGCGGCCCGTGTAGCGCTTGGCCAGGGAGACCACGAGGCGGAGGTTGGCCTCCAGCAGGTGGTTCTTGGCGCGGCGGCCGTCCTCGGCGATGATCTCGAGCTCGCGCTTGAGCTTCGGCGCCAGCTTGTCGGAGCTGGCCAGCTTGTCCTCGGCGAAGAGGCCCGCCTCGATGCGCTTGGCGAGCTCGACCTCCTGCTCGGCGTTGAGCAGGGGGACCTTGCCGATCTGCTTGAGGTAGTCCTTGACGGGGTCGGCGGTGGCGCCTGCGACGGCGACCTGCTGGGCGGGCGCGTCGTCCTCGTCGTCGGAGATGACGAAGCCCTTGCTCTCGCCGGTGTCCTCCTCTTCCTCCCCCTCGGCCTTGACCTCGGCGGGGCCCTCCTCGAGGAGCTCCTCCTCGCCGGCCTCGTCGGCGTCCTTCTTGGGTGCGGCCTTCTTCGCCGCCGTCTTCTTCGCCGCGGCCTTCTTGGCGGGCGCGGCCTTCTTCGCCGCAGTCTTCTTCGCCGTCGCCTTCTTCGCAGGGGGCTCGGCTCCGGGCTCCTGGGCGAGGGCGTCCGCGGGCTCCGGGTCCACCGTCTCGGCCGCCGGTGCCGCGGCGGCGACGGTCCGCGCAGCCGTCGTCTTCGCCGCGACGGTCTTCGTGGCCGTCCGCTTGGCAGGGGTCTTCGCTGCGACGCTCTTGCGGGGGGTGCGCTTGGGCGACTCCGCGGCACTGACCATCAGCGTCACACCCTCTTCCTCGAGGATCTGGTTGAGGCTGCGCAGAACATTCTTCCACTGGGTCGCAGGAATCTGGTCAGCCTCGAAGGCCCGACGCACGTCATCGCCGGCGATCTGCCCCTCGGCCTTGCCCCGCTCGATGAGCGCCATCACAGACTCGGAATCGGCGATCTCCGGCGGGAGCGTACGGGATGTGCTGGCCGACACGAACAACCTCTCGGAACGATGGAAACGGGTTCCGACCCCGGGCCGGGTGGTGCTGGACCGGAGCCGACGACCACCGACTGGGGTGGGCCGGGGCGCGGGCAGGGGCCGGGGAGCTGCACAGCACCCGCAAGGGCTGCTGTCTTCCCTCCGTCGGCCATCACCTCTCTAGGTCATCGCGTGACCTCGCAGAGCGTTACGCGCAATTCTTCGTGGCCCGAATCACACCCCGGGGGCCTCGGTGCCGACAGAGGGGGTTGTGCGCGGGTGGGACGCCAGGTGGGACGCCAGGTGGGACACCGGGTGCGCGGCCGGAATCACGGTCGAACGGGCTGCCGGCGGCCCTGCCGCAGCGGCCGGCGCAACGGTCGGCAAGTGCTGCCGAACGGGTTGTCCACGCCGGTGTCGCCGGACCCGGCCGGGTCCGGCGACGTGTGCGAGTCCCTCTCCGCCTGCGTCCGTGTGCCCGTCCCGTGTCCGCGTCAGTGCTCGCGCGGGGCGGGGACCACGCGCTCGACCTCGGGGTGCACCGTCAGCAGCTGGCGCATGGCGTTCTCGGCCCCCGTGGCGTCGCCCGAGGCCAGGGCCTCGACGATCCGGGCGTGGTGCGCGACGCACGTCTCGCTCGGGCGGTCGCAGGTGGTCGTGGGGCTGCCGGAGACCTGGAGCGCGGCGGAGACGATGCCCGAGAGGTGCTCCAGCATGCGGTTGCCCGCGACCTGGATGAGGAGCGCGTGGAACTCGTTGTCGGCGCGCGCGAAGGTGATCGCGTCGCCCTGGCCGAGGGCGTGGCCCATGATCTCGACCATGTCGGCGAGGCGCTGCTGGATGTCCGGGCGGCCGTGGCCGGCGGCGAGGCGGGCCGCGAGCGGCTCGATGGTCCAGCGGAGCTCGTTGAGCTCGCGGCGCTGGTCCTCGCGCTGGGGCCCGAAGGCCCGCCACTCGATGATGTCGGGGTCGAGGAGGTTCCAGTCGGCGACCGGGCGGACGCGGGTGCCGACGTTGGGGCGGGCGCTGACGAGGCCCTTGGCCTCGAGGACACGCAGCGACTCGCGGACCACGGTCCGGGAGACCTCGAAGCGCTGGCCGATCTCCTCCGGGACCAGCGGGCGGTCCGCCCCGAGGTCGCCGGAGACGATCATCTGGCCGAGCTGCTGGACGAGTTGGCCGTGCAGGCCGCGGCCGCGGCTGCCGGCCGCGCGCCGGCCCACCCGGCTCAACTCGACGTCGGCGCCGTCCCAGTGGGGCGCCCCGACGCGGTCGGTCCCGGGGGCCTCCGCGTAGGGGTAGCGGTCTAGTTCGCCCGGCCCGACGAGGCCTGAGTCGGCATGGCGGGCGGCGGTCATCATGGTGTGCGCAAGGGTACTCACGAATCCTTTGTCGGCCGCGCCTTCATCACCCTTGAGGTCTTTGGTGAAAAGCACACGAAAGGGTGATAGGTGCCACCTGCGCAATTGACGACTTATCGTAAAGAACCGGGCCTTTTACGGGGAGTTGTGGTCCCGTTCACATGACGCAGACGCGTTCTGTCCCGTTGCGATGCGATCCGGCATCGAACCGGTCACCAACGGACGCGGTTGCGCAGTCCGGTGAACCCATAGGCGCACAACAGGACCATCAGAGACAACAACAGTGCCGTGCCGACGGGTTGGGCCATCACCCGCAGGGCCCCGGCCACGAGGTGGTCCACCTCCGGGGGCCACTGCCCCCAGGCCAGCCGTCGCAGCCGCGCCGCGAGCCCGGCCACGGGGTACGCGGACGGCCCCTCCAGCACCTTGCGTACGAGCGGCACCACCCCCACCGGTACGGCCAGCACCGCGGCCAGGCCCGCGGTCGCGGACCGGAAGGCGCCGGAGGCGAGGACCCCGGCCCAGGCGCATCCGACGAGCAGGCCCGCCCAGCCGACCGCCGGGGAGATCCACTGTGCGGCGTCGTGCAGCGGGACAGGGCCGCGGCCGAAGACGAGCCGGAGGGCGGCGGCGTCGGCGGCCACGGTGAGGGCGCCCAGGGCGAGGGCGAGGCACGCACCGACGCCGAGCTTGGCGGCGAGCAGGCCGAGGCGGCGCGGAACCGTCCCGCGGGCGGCGGCCAGGGCGGGATAGCGGTACTCCTCGCCGAAGGCCAGCGCGCCGAGCAGCCCCGCACCGAGGGCCGCCGGCGGCAGGGGGAACACCTCCGGCCAGGCGGCGAGCAGTCGCCCGCGCGGGACCTGGCCGACCCGGGCGAGCACGAGGGCGACCAGCACGGACACGGCGACGACCAGGCCGGCGGTCAGGGCCGGCGTGCCCGTCCCGAAGACGCGCAGCAGCTCGTACCGCACCGGCCGCACCGGCCCGCCCACCCGCCGCACGACCCGTCCGGGCCGCCGCCCGGCCCCCCACACCGGATCGGCCGCGCCCGTGCCCGCGGCGGCCCCGGCCCCGTCCCCGACACCGCCACAGCCGACTTCCTCTGCCCCGCCGGCCCCGGCACCGGCCCACGGCCCGCCAGCCACGGCTTCGGCAGGGTCGGGATCACGGGGTTCGGGCGTGCGGGGGTCGGGTGTACGAGGACCTGGCTCGGCGGAGGGTGCGGCGGTGCGGGGACCGGGGTCGGCGCCCGGTGCGGCGGCCGCGGCGGTTGCCGTCCTGGCTGCGGGCTCGGCAGTGGCGGGGGCTGCGCCGGGGCCGGTGCGGGCCTGGGGGACGGGGGCGGGGACCGGGGGTGCCACCCGGGCGTCGCCCGTCTCGTCGGCGAGCTGGTGGACCAGCACGCCGTGCCGGAAGGCCGCTTCGCCGACCTCGGCGCAGCTGCTGCCGTACACGCAGAGCCGGTTGCCGCTCTCCTCGACGATCTCCACCGTGCGCCGACCGGCCCGGGCCTCCCGGCCCAGTACGTCGGCCAGCCGCGCCGCGTGCGGCGTGTGCACGGCGACCCGCGGCCGCAGCCGGGTCCGGGCGAACTCGGCCACGTCCTGGTCGGCGACCAGCCGGCCGCCGGCGATGCTGACGACCCGGTCGGCGCTGCGGGCGGCCTCCTTCGCGTCGTCGGTGGTGAAGAGCACCGCCCCGCCGAGCTCGGCGTGCCCGCGCAGCAGCCCCTGCAGCCAGCCGCGGTCCCGGGCCGACAGGCCGGCGGCGGGCTCGTCCAGGAGCAGGGTGCACGGGTCTGCGAGCAGCGCCGCGGCGAGCGCCACCCGCCGGTCCATGCCGAGCGACAGCGAGCCGAGCCGCTGGTCGCGCAGGCCGCTGATGCCGACGACCTCCAGGAGGGTGTCGGCGCGGGAGGCCGGCACTCCGGCGGCCGCGCAGAGCATCCGCAGCTGGCCGCGGACGGTGCGCGCCGGGTTGCCGGGGACATCGCCGAGCAGCACGCCGACCTCACGGCCGGGATCCGGGATCCGGTGCAGCGGGCGACCGCGGAAGTAGGTGACACCGCGCCCCGGTTCGAGCTCCAGCATCAGCCGCAGCGCGGTGGTCTTGCCCGAACCCGGCTCGCCCAGGAGGGCGGTGACGGCTCCAGGGCGGGCCTCGAAGGTGAGGTCGTCCACAAGGGGCGGGAGGTCTCGACGGGGTCTGCTGGTGAGTCCGATGGCCTGGAGCATCGCTTCTCTCGCGGGGGGTGAGACCGCTTTGCGGCAGAGTGATTACCCCAAGCAAGATAACGCGATATGTCCGATTTTCGCCGCATCTGATGTACGGACACGGCCGTGTCGGCGTCGGTACGTCAGGCTTCCGGACGCAGCATCGGCGGATTGAGCAGCGTCGCCCCGCCGGCGCGGAAGAGCTGGGCGGGCCGCCCTCCCTGACGGGTCGTCGTACCGCCGGCCGGGACCAGGAACCCGGGGGTCCCGGTGACCTTGCGGTGGAAGTTGCGCGGGTCGAGGGCCACACCCCACACGGCCTCGTAGACCCGGCGGAGCTCGCCGACGGTGAACTCGGGCGGGCAGAACGCGGTGGCGAGGGAGGAGTACTCGATCTTGGAGCGGGCGCGCTCCACGCCGTCGGCGAGGATCCGGGCATGGTCGAAGGCGAGGCCGGAGGCGGCCTCCTCCTCGGCCGCGAGGAGCTCGTCGACCGGGGCCCAGCGGGCGCTGTTGGCGTCTCCGCCCGCGCGGGGTGCGGGCAGGTCCGGAGCCAGCACCAGGTGCGCCACGCTGACGACACGCATCCGCGGATCCCGCTTCGGGTCGCCGTACGTGGCCAGCTGCTCGAGGTGCGCCCCGTTGCCGGCACCCGGCGCGGCGGGGTCGTGCGCGCACAGTCCGGTTTCCTCGGAGAGCTCCCGGGCCGCGGCCGCCGCCAGGTCCTCCTCTCCGCGCACGAAGCCGCCGGGCAGGGCCCAGCGGCCCTGGAACGGCTGCTCACCGCGGCGGACGACGAGGGCGCAGAGCGCGTGGCGCCGAACGGTGAGGACGACCAGGTCGACGGTGACGGCGAACGGCGGAAAAGCCGACGGGTCGTAGGGAGACATGCCGCGATCATAGTCGTCTTCCTGACGATAAACAGAGCTTTGGTGATCCCGGAAACGAAAACCGGCAGGCTACCCGCCCAATTGCAGCGCATCTGCGGCCTCCTCCACCATGCCGAGGCCGAGCCGGCTGATCCGCAGGGCGAACGGCTCCCCCGCAACCCGCAGGCCCGCAAGGCGCAGGGCGCCGAGCGGGGCACCGGGCATCGGGACGAGGGCGACCGTGCCCGCGGGGGCGTCGGGGCGGATTCCGGCGAGCGCCACCAGGGCGTGGACCCCGGCGGCCGCGGCGACCGCGGCCGGGCGGCAGGCCGCGGGGTGCGGAAGGGGCGCGCTGCCCGCGGTGCGCTGCTCGGCGGCGTACATCTCGGGCAGCCGGTAGCCGAAGCTCTCGGCGGCATCGAGCAGTCCCCGCAGCAGGGCGGCGGCCTCCTTCTCGAAGCCGGCCTGGGCGAGTCCGGCGACCGCGACCGCGCTCTCGTGCGCCCGTACCGCGCCGGAGCGGTGGCCGAACGGGTTGTGCCCCGGCTCGCGGGAGGCCATGCTGCGCAGCCCCCATCCGGAGTCCATCGCGGGGGCCCCGAGGAGCCGGGCGAGCTGCTCGGTGCGGACCCGGTCCAGCAGTCCCGGCGCGAGCCGGCCGCCGCCGAGCAGGCCGGTGTCCAGGAGGTGGGCGGCGGCTCCGGTCAGGCGGGGCAGCGGGCGCCCGTCGGGATGCAGGGCCGCGGCCGGCCGGCCGCCGTCCGGGCCGTCGATCCAGAACCCCTCGAGGAACCGCGCCCGCAGCGCCGCCGCCCACTCCCGCCACTCCTCGGCGCCGGGCCGCCCGCATCCGGCGAGCAGATCGGCGCCGAGCAGCGCGGCCCGGTGGGCGTGGGCCTGGGTCTCGCAGCGGCGCGGCCCCGGATCGGGATCGGCGAGGAACCCGTCCTTGCCCTGGGCGCCGCGCAACCAGTCCAGGCACCGCTCGGCCGTGGGCAGCAGCCGGTCCACCTCCTCCTGCGGCAGTCCCCAGCGCCGCGCCTCGGCGAGGACGGCGGGGAAGGCGAGCGTGGCCTCGGTGCCGGTGCAGCCGGGCGGCAGCTGCGGGCCGCTCCCGCGCAGGGGGCCCGGGATCTTCCCGGCGTCGGGCCCGCGGCCGCCGGTCTGGGTCCGGGAGAGGGTGCGCAGGGTGGCCGCGGCGAGCCCGGTCCCCAAGGGCAGCGCCATGCGGGCGGCCCACAGGGACTCGGCGGGGGCCAGGCCGAGCCGCCACGGCACGCCCGCGGCGGCGTAGGCGTCGGCCGGCTCGTCGTGGTCCCGCAGCAGCAGCGCGCCGAGGTCCTCGACGCTGGTCCGGAACCAGGTCTCGGCGCGCGGGTCGTCCCCCTCCGCCCGGGCGTCGGCCAGGGGGTTGGCCACCTGCCCGGCCGGGGCCCGGGAGGTGCGGGCCTGGGTGGTCCGCAGCTCGATGGTGCGGGACTCCCCCGGCCCCAGTTCGAGCTGCCAGCGCAGCAGGCCCGACGAGGCGAGCGCGTCGTCCGGGGCCGGTTCGGCGGCGGTGACGGCCTGCGCCTCCCCGGTGCTCCAGCGCAGCCCGGCCGCATGCACTCCGGCGGGCAGTTCGGGCCCGGCCCGGCCGGCGGCCACGGCGGCCAGCTCGGCCAGGTCGGTGCCGAGCAGGATTTCCACCGGCAGCCGCAGCGGACGGGCCGTGAAGCTGCGCAGGGTGATCCGCTCGGTGCCGTCGGCGTGCCGCACCCGCTCGACCCCGATGTCGGGGTCGGGGCCCGCCTCGGCTCCGGTGCGGACGGTGGCGGTGAACGCGGCCCGGTCGGCCCCGAGGCTGCGCCCCTGTACCGCGACCGGGTCCCGGCCGCCGACCCTCAGCACGCAGCGGGAGAGCAGCCGCCGCCCGGCGCGGTAGATCCCGTCGATCCCGTGCCCGGTCAGCTGTCCGTGCTCGGGCGAGATGACCAGGCAGGGCGCCGAGACGCAGATGACGGCGGCGTGCACGGGCGGCAACTCGGGCCTGCGGGCGGGAGGTACGGGGTGGGCCATGGGTCGCCTTGTCTGGACGCTCTGCGCCCGGGCCGGTTGCTCCGGGCGGCACGGCCGGGCCCCGGCCACCCTCCAGGGGAACGCCACCGCCCCCGCCCGGGTCACGGTGCCCGGCGGTGACGGGGCCTGCTGCGGCACGGGCCCGCCGTGAGGCCGCCGCCCCGGCTCCGCGGCCGGACGGCGCACTGCGGGATCGCACCGGGCGCTGGTGCGCACCGCGTTCACCGGTCGCTCCGTGCGGTGCGCCGGGGGTCGCGGCGTGCGGGCTTGGGCTCGCGGCGGCCGGGCGGGCGCACGGCGGACCGGCGCTTGCTGCCGGGCTCCCTGCGCTTGCGCTCGGCCCGCAGGCAGGCGCGCAGCCCCTCCGGGTCGATGCCTTCGTTGCAGGCGTGGTGGAGCAGTTGGGCGAAGCGGTACTCGGCGTCGGCCTGCAGGGCCAGCCCGAACGCGATGCGGGCGGTCGGCTCGTCCCCGGTGGACCACGAGACCCATCCGGCGAGGGTCAGCGGGGCCGCCGCATGTTCTCCGTAGGCGCCGACGCAGCGCCTGGCCAGAGCCCGCCACAGGCGCAGGGCGGGGGCGGCCTCCTCGTCCTCCATCCACTCGGCCGCGATGTCCCGGATCTCTCGGTCCTGCAGGCCGAGGATGAGCGCGGCCGCCTCGTCGTGGCCGAGCAGCGCATCGTCCCAGTCGTCCGCACAGGGGCCGCCCTCGACGGGCGGCGCGAGGGTCAGGCGCCGCATGAGGGTGCGGGCCAGGGTGACGGTCTCGGCGCCGACCTCCTGCCGGGTGGCCCCGTCGAGGATCTTCGGTACGAGCGCGGCAGCCGCCCGGTCCAGGGCCCGTTCCATCTCCTGGGCGACCGGTCCGCGCAGGGGTGCGAGCCGGCCTTCGAGCTCCCGCAGCGAGCCGCGGATCCGCAGCCCGGCGAAGGTGGCCGCCGCGGCCGCGACCGAGGTGCCGCCGGCGGCCAGTGCGGTCCCCTCGGCGGGGCAGCAGCGCTCGTCGGGGCAGCAGTAGGACCAGTACCGGCCGGCGGAGAGGCACAGGGCCTCCAGGACGGGCACGTCCAGCGCGCCGCAGGCCAGCCGGATCCGCTGGGCCAGTGGCCGCAGCCGGGTCATGACCCGCTGGCCGCTCTCCCCGGCGCCCGGGTCCTGGCACAGGAAGACGATGATGCCGTCGGGCTTGCCGGCGCGCCGCTCGCTGCCTTGGACCAGGCATTCGGCAACCTGCCGGGCGGTGTCCTCCCATTCCGCCGGGGACGGGGGGATGCCGAGGCGCAGGCGGCCGCCGAAACGCCCGCCCTCCCCGTGCACGGCGACCATGACGAGGGAGTCGGTCGGGTGGAACCCGAGCATGTAGGGCAGCGCGTCGGCCAGTTCGGCGGGGCTGCGCAGGGTGATCTGCGGTTCGGCCGGTGATCCGGAAGGGCTGATGCAGGGCCGTCCGGACGGAGTGCGAGGTGCGTGGTTGTTCGTCATGCCCCGACGGTCCCGCGCACCGTCCGAACCCGAAAGGGCTGTGGATAACCATTGATCATTCAACTTCCACAGGAGCGGGTCGTCATTGGCGCGATGTCGGAGGCATCGGGTTGCATGGGGGCATGAACGCAGACCTGAGGACCTCGGCCGACTCCGTACTGGCCCGTCTCGTGGGCGACCCCACGGGCACCGCCCGCCTGCGCGAGGACCAGTGGCTCGCCATCGAGGCCCTCGTCGCGCACAAGCGGCGCGCCCTGGTGGTCCAGCGCACCGGCTGGGGCAAGTCCGCGGTGTACTTCGTCGCCACCTCGCTGCTGCGGGCCGCCGGCGCCGGGCCCACCGTGATCGTCTCCCCGCTGCTCGCGCTGATGCGCAACCAGGTCGAGGCCGCCGCCCGAGCCGGGATCCACGCCCGCACGATCAACTCGGCCAACCCCGAGGAGTGGGAGCAGATCCAGGCCGAGGTCGCGGCCGGCGAGGTCGACGTCCTGCTCGTGAGCCCCGAGCGGCTCAACAACCCCGACTTCCGCGACCAGGTGCTCCCCAAGCTGTCCGCCGCGACCGGTCTGCTCGTGGTCGACGAGGCACACTGCATCTCCGACTGGGGGCACGACTTCCGCCCCGACTACCGGCGGCTGCGCACGATGCTGGCCGACCTGCCGCCCGGCGTCCCGGTGCTGGCGACGACCGCCACGGCCAATGCCCGGGTCACCGCGGACGTCGCCGAGCAGCTGGGCACCGGAGCCGGCACGGACGCGCTGGTGCTGCGCGGCCCGCTGGACCGCGAGAGCCTCAGCCTCGCCGTGCTGTCACTGCCGGACGCGGCGCACCGGCTCGCCTGGCTCGCCGACCACCTCGGCGAACTGCCGGGCTCCGGCATCATCTACACGCTGACGGTGGCCGCTGCCGAGGAGGTCACCGCCTACCTGCGCCACCGCGGGCACACGGTGGCCTCGTACACGGGCAAGACGGAGAACGCCGACCGCCAGCAGGCCGAGGACGACCTCCAGGCCAACCGCGTCAAGGCCCTCGTGGCGACCTCCGCCCTGGGCATGGGCTTCGACAAGCCCGATCTGGGCTTCGTGGTGCACCTGGGCTCGCCCTCCTCGCCCATCGCCTACTACCAGCAGGTGGGCCGCGCCGGCCGCGGCGTGGAGCACGCGGAGGTGCTGCTGCTGCCGGGCCGGGAGGACGAGGCCATCTGGCAGTACTTCGCCTCGGTCGCCTTCCCGCCGGAGGAGCAGGTCAGGCGCACCCTCGACGTACTGGCCCAGGCGGGCCGGCCGCTGTCGCTGCCCGCCCTGGAACCGCTGGTGGACCTGCGGCGCACCCGACTGGAGACCATGCTCAAGGTGCTCGACGTGGACGGGGCGGTGCACCGGGTCAAGGGTGGCTGGACCGCGACCGGCGAGCCGTGGGTGTACGACGCCGAGCGCTACGCGTGGGTGGCCCGCCAGCGGGCCGCGGAGCAGCAGGCCATGCGGGACTACGCGGCGACCTCGGGCTGCCGCATGGAGTTCCTGCGCCGCCAGCTGGACGACGAGGAGGCCGCCGCGTGCGGGCGCTGCGACAACTGCGCCGGTGCCCGGTTCACCGCGGACGTCTCCGGCACGGCGCTGGACACCGCCCGCGGCGAGCTGGGCCGCCCGGGCGTGGAGTTGGAGCCCCGCAAGATGTGGCCGACCGGGCTCGCCGCCGTCGGTGTCGACCTCAAGGGCCGCATTCCCGCCTCGGAGCAGGCTTCCACGGGTCGGGCGCTCGGTCGGCTCTCCGACATCGGCTGGGGCAACCGGCTGCGCCCGATGCTCGCCGCGCAAGCCCCTGACCAGCCCATCCCGGACGACGTGGCACAGGCCGTGGTGGCGGTCCTCGCAGACTGGGCCCGCGGTCCGGGCGGTTGGTCCTCCGGAGCCCCCGACGCGCCCGCCCGGCCGGTCGGCGTGGTGTTCCTGCCCTCGCGCAGCCGCCCGCAGCTCATCGGATCGCTGGCCGCCCGGATCGCGGAGGTCGGCAGGCTTCCGCTGCTCGGCGGCCTCGCCTACACCGACCGGGTCCCCGAGTTCGGCCTGCCCTCCTCCAACAGCGCCCAGCGGGTCCGCGGCCTCCACCAGGCCCTGGCGGTGCCCCCGGCGCTGGCCGGGACGCTGGCCGAGGCGGCGGGTCCGGTGCTGCTCGTCGACGACCGCGCGGAGAGCGGCTGGACGCTCGCGGTGGCCGCCCGGCTGCTGCGGCAGGCAGGCGCGAAGGAGGTGTTTCCGCTGGTACTCGCGCTTCAGCCGTAGCCATTTGAGTCATCCTCAGCGCGGCGGGGCAAGGATATGAACGGCATACCGGCGAATTCCGGTCGGCCGCGCCAATTGCTCGTTGCCGCATGCTCGCGGGCCACGCGAGAATCGGAGTGCTCCCGCTCGGCTCGACGGCACTCCCTGGGCCGCGCTGCGGCGCGCCCGCACGTCAGCTGTGCCCGTCCGCGGGCGAGTACCCGAAGGGAGGACCGTGGCCTTCGGATTCGCCCCGCCCTCGACGACGTCACTGACGACGGCCACCGGCGGCGCCAGCCGGCACGGAAGACTGCTGGAGCCCGCCGAGTGGACGGCGGCGGGCATTCCCCTGCTGACCAATCCCCGCGAGGTCGTCAGCGGACTGCACTCCCGCCACAACCCGGACCCATCGACCGCGGTCATAGCCGTCCTCGGCCCCGAGGAACGGCTCGTGGCGAGTGCCTCGTTCGTCCCGCGGTCGGCCTCCGCCGACGGCTGGGACTACCGCAACGCCCTGCTGGCCGGTCTGCGCCGGGTCATCCCGCACGACCTGCGGCGCCGGACGCCGGTCCGCACGGCGGTGCTGATGTACTGCCGCGAGGGCGACGAGCGGTGGACCGAGGAGGACGGCGCCTGGATGTGGGGGCTGCGGGACGCCTGCACCCTGCACGGGCTGCGCTGCGGCGCGTACATCACGCTGACCCGCGGCGGCTGGCAGGTGCTCGGGGAAGGCCGGGGCGGCCGGCACCCCAGCTCGGAGTCGCGACCCGAGCGGCTCGGCGACACCGGCGCCGAGTTCGCGCCGCTGAACCTGCGCACCGGCGCCGGCGCGGCCGAACCCCTGCGCCGTACCGCTGCCCGCTGACACCACGCGGCCCGGGGCCGCCCGGCGCCGTACTGCCGCCGCCGATGCCGTCCCCCGACGAACGGCGGCGACTGCACCGGGCCGGCCGACCGACCGCAGCTACGGCCCCGGCCGTGACGGCGGCGTCGCCCCCGCCCCGCCCGTGCGCATCCGGGCAGGCCTCACGGCCGTACACCCGGGAGCGGGCGTACGGCGGGTCGGGCCCGGGGGTTCAGCGGGGCCGGCACCCGGCCAGCCCCGCCCCTCGCCCGTACGGGTCACGGGGCGTCAGACGCCCGCGCCCAGCACGGAGTTGATCTGCTTCGGATCCCCGCACACGATCAGCAGCGCACCGGCTCGCGCGAGCGCGACCGGCAGTGCCGTGGCGGCCGCTTCGGCGGGTCCGCCGTTGGCCGCGAAGACCACGACGGGACGGCCCGCAGCGCGCTGGACCTGCGCCGCGTCCGCGTAGAAGACGTCGTCCCCGGCGTCGTGCAGGGCCCAGTACGCGGCCTCGCCGAAGGACAGCTCGTGAGCGGCCCACGGGTGCAGGTCGCCGGTGGTGAGCACCAGGATGTCACCGGGCGCGCGCCCGGTGTCGAGCAGCAGGTCTACGGCCTCTTCGGCCGCGTCCAGCGCACCCTGCGCGGAAGCCGGGATCAGCTGGATCTGCGGCACCGCCGCGGAGACGGACGGGGTGGTGGGGGTGGTGGCGGGAACGGACCCGGGAGTGGCCTGCGGTGCCCGTTGCGCGGGCGGTGCGGGCCGGGCAGGACCGGGGCGCCCGGGCCGCGGGACGGCGGCGGGACGCGGACCAGGTACGGGGCGGGGGGTCGGTGCGGTGCGGCTCGCGGCCGGCGTGACGCGGGGACCCTGGGCACTCTCGTGAATCTGAGGCTCCTCGTGGGTGAGAGGCATGAGTGGGTGACTATCAAACACCGGTACGAAACGTACCGGCCGGTGGCACGTGGGTGCGATCAGAAATCGAAGCCGAGTTGGCCTCCGTTTTCCAGTTCCATCGATTCCTCGCTGCGGCGCACCTTCTTGAGGTGGCGCCAGCGGGGCAGGGCGTCGAGGTACGACCACGAGAGCCGGTGGTACGGGGTGGGACCCAGCTCCTCCAGCGCGGCCCGGTGCACGGGCGAGGGATATCCGGCATTGTCGCCGAAGCCGAAGACCTCGAAACCACCGCCCTGCTGGCCCAGTTCGGCCATCATCCGGTCGCGCCGGACCTTGGCGATGACGGAGGCTGCGGCGACGGCCACACAGGACTGGTCGCCCTTGATCACCGTGCGGACCTGCCAGGGCGCACCGAGGTAGTCGTGCTTGCCGTCGAGGATCACCGCTTCGGGCCGGACCGGCAGCGCATCCAGCGCACGCTCGGCCGCCAGCCGCAGCGCCGCGGTCATCCCCAGCTCGTCGATCTCCTCCGGGGAGGCGTGGCCCAGGGCGTATGCGGTGACCCAGGCCTCCAGGACCTCGAGGAGGGCGTCGCGCCGCTTGTGCGTCAGCAGCTTGGAGTCGGTGAGCCCTTCGGGCGGGCGGCGCAGTCCGGTGATCGCCGCGCACACGGTGACCGGACCGGCCCAGGCCCCTCGTCCGACTTCGTCGACCCCGGCGATGACCTTGGCGCCGGTGGTTGCGCGGAGGGAGCGTTCGACGGTGTGGGTGGGTGCTTCGTACGGCATGGCGCCAGCAAGGTTACGCCGCCCCGAGCCGCCTGCACACCCCGGCCCGGGCACAGTCGGCGCGGCGGCTCACGGGCCGATCAGCGGCACCATCACCCGGTCGATCATTTCCTCGATCTCCCCCTCCGGCCATTCGCTTCCGCACATCTTCGCGCGGTACATCAGCATTGCCGGAATGACATCCACGACAAACGGACCAGTCGCATCCGGTCGCACGTCACCCCGGTCGACACCCCGCCGCAGAAGATCCCCGATCAGCCTGTGCGCGGGCTGGTGCAGCCCCGCCCGGATCACGTCGATGAACCGTTCCGCATGGGTGGGGTCGCATTCGTGAAGCACTGCGCGCAGCGCCTGACCCGCCGGTGACCGCATGACGTCCCGCATCCGCACACACAGCAGGCGCAGGTCGTCCCGGACCGATCCGCGGTCCGGGATCTCGCCGATCGGCGGAAGCCCCCTGCGCAGCACCTCCGCCACCAGCTCCGCCTTGGAGGACCAGCGCCGGTAGAGCGCCGCCTTGCCCGTGTGGGCGCCGGCGGCGACGCCCTCCATGGTGAGCGCGTTCCAGCCGGCGGTGCCCAACTGCTCCAAGGCCGCGTCCAGAATCGCCCGTTCGAGTTCCGGACCCCGTCTGCGCCCGGCCGGCGCCGCCGGCCTGCGCACCTCCGCCGTCACTGCTGCCTCCGATCTGCCCGTGTGCCCCTCGCACGCATTTTCCGCCACGAGGAACGGTTGTGTCCGCTCAGGACCGCCTCCTACGGTGGACCTCCAGTGAACGGATGCGTTCACTATTTCACTACGGGGGGTTCCATGGTGAAAAGCCGACAACTCGCCGCGGCCCGGATACCGGGCGCGGCCCGCCGCGAGGGCCGTCCCGGCGTGGCGCTCGTCGTCATCGCCGCATGCCAGCTCATGGTCGTGCTCGACGCGACGATCGTGAACATCGCACTCCCGCACATCCAGACCGCCCTGGCCTTCTCCACCACCGACCTCTCCTGGGTGATCAGCGCCTACACGCTGGCCTTCGGAGGGCTGCTGCTCCTGGGCGCCCGGGCCGGCGACATCCTCGGCCGACGACGCGTGTTCCTGACCGGAATCCTGCTCTTCACCCTGGCGTCACTCCTCGGCGGCTTCGCCCAGGAGCCGTGGCAGCTGCTGGCCGCGCGCGCCCTGCAGGGGGTCGGCGGGGCCATCGCCTCGCCCACCTCGCTGGCCCTGATCACCACGACCTTCGCCGAAGGCCCCGAACGCAACCGCGCCTTCGGCGTGTTCGCCGCCGTCTCGGCGGGCGGCGG
The DNA here is from genome assembly GCF_040636955.1 of Streptomyces sp. NPDC032472. Lineage (NCBI taxonomy): Bacteria > Bacillati > Actinomycetota > Actinomycetes > Kitasatosporales > Streptomycetaceae > Streptomyces > Streptomyces sp. NPDC032472. The sequence continues at coordinate 85,114 of NZ_JBEZVK010000011.1, read as the reverse complement.
CGCCATCGGCCTGCTGGCCGGGGGCATGCTCACCGAGTGGCTGGACTGGCGGTCGGTGCTGTTCGTCAACGTCCCGATCGGCCTGCTGATCACCGTCCTGACCCCGCTCTACATCGCGGAGTCCGAGCGTCACCCGGGCCGCTTCGATATCGCCGGGGCGCTCACCTCGACCGGCGGCATGGCCTCGCTCGTCTACGGGTTCATCCGCGCCTCGGAGGACGGCTGGCGGGACGGGCTGACCCTCGTGTCGTTCGCCGCGGCCGTGGTCCTGCTCGGGCTGTTCGCGGTCATCGAGGCCCGGGCCCACGAGCCGATCGTCCCCTTGCGGATGTTCGCCGACCGGAACCGGTCCGGCACCTACCTGATCATGCTGGGGCTCGCGGCGGCGATGTTCGGCATGTTCTTCTTCATCGTCCAGTTCGTACAGAACGTCCTGGGGTTCTCCCCGATCGAGGCCGGGCTCGGCTTCCTGCCGGTGACCGCGGCGATCATCACCGCGGCCGGCCTCTCCCAGCGGCTGCTGCCGCGGTTCGGCCCCAAGCCGTTCATGGTCGCCGGATCGGCCCTGACCGGCATCGGGCTGGCCTGGCTGACGTTCATCCGCACCGACAGCTCGTACGTCTCCGGCGTCCTCGGGCCGATGCTGCTGTTCGGCTTCGGCATGGGCCTGAACTTCGTGACCCTCACCCTCACCGCCGTCTCCGGCGTCGCCCGGCAGCAGGCGGGCGCGGCCTCCGGGCTGCTGAACGCCAGCCAGCAGGTGGGCGGCTCCCTCGGGCTGTCGATCCTGGTGACCGTCTTCGGCAGGGCCAGCCGTACCGAGGGCGAGAAGCAGGCCGCGGACTTCGCCGCCCGCGCCGACGCCGACCAGCTGGCCGCCTTCAAGGAGACCGGGCGGCTGCCCGACCCCTGGGGAGACCTGGTCCTGACCCAGGGCATGGCGACCGCTTTCCTCGCGGCGGTGGCCATGGCCGGACTGGCCCTGGCCACGGCGCTGCTGGTCATCCGGGTGCGCAAGAGCGACCTGGCGGCCCTGGGCGGCGCCGCCGCCGAGGCCGGCCCGCCGGCCTGAGCCGGTACGCCCGTACGGGCCGGGTCGCGGGAGCGGTCCCGCGCTCCCGGTCCGGTCCCGTACGCGCGCGGGCGCGGGTGCGGCCGGCGCTATTCCACGCTGCGTGCGAAGGTGCCCAGCCGCGAGCAGACCTCGTACGAGGCCGTCACCGGGCGCTCGTCCAGGATCTTGCGGGCCCGGTACTCGCCGAGGCTCATCGCGTACCACGGCACCCCGCCCGCCTCGGACAGGTCGTTGTTGATGCCTCGCAGCGCGCAGGAGCGCTGGGGTTCGGGCAGCCGGTCCAGGGCGGGCACCGCGTCCGCCGACAGGGACTGGAAGTACGCCAGGTCGATCTTGCCGGTCCGGTGGAAGCGGTCCGCGTTGTTCTCGGCGACCATGCCGTCGGGCGAGAGCAGCCCGAAGGCCAGGACGGCAACCACCGCGCTGCCCGCCACCGCGCGCGGCAGCCAGCGCGCCCCGAAGGCCCCCGCGGCCATGATCAGGGCGATGACCAGGCCGAGCCACAGCTCCATCGCGGCCACCGAGACCCGCAGCCGGGTCAGCCCGTACGCCTCCACGTACAGGTCCATGCGGCGCAGCGCGGAGGCGACCACGACCAGGGTGAGCACGCACAGCGTGCCGAGCACGGCCCGGACCAGCCGCCGGTCGCCGGCTCCGGCGCGCGGGGCCCAGCGCAGCGCGAGCGCGATCACGGCCAGGGTGAGGAGGGTGGCCCACAGCAGCTGCCAGAAGCCCTGGCGGGCGTACTCGGAGTAGGTGAGCCCGGTGGAGCGCAGGACCTTGTCGTAGCCGCCGAACAGGACGGCCAGCTGGACGGCGTTGAAGCCGGCGAAGAGCAGGTTGAGCACGACGAGCGGAAGCGCCCATTCGACGCGGGACCGGGGCTTGCCCGGGGCCGGCCGGATCCGGTCCCAGTGCGAAGGGGCCGCGGCGGTACGGGCGATGGCCAGCGCGAGGACGGTGCCGACCGCGAAGAGCGCCAGGCGTACCGGCCCGTCGCCGACGGAGACTTCGGGGGTCAGCCCGCTCAGCAGGTCCGCGAAGGCGGCGTCGGCGGAGGCGAAGAGGGCGCCGAACAGCACCAGCAGGACGGCGGCAACGCCGACCGCCTTGGTGACGGGCACCCAGCGGGTGCGGTCGACGCCGCTGCTGCGCGAGCGCAGTCCGGTCCAGGCCCAGCGGACGCCGGTCATGAGGGAGTCGGCGAGGCCCAGCGGGCTGAGCAGCACACCGACCCAGGTACGGCTGCCCTGCAGGGCCAGTGCGCCGGTGAGGACGGCGGCGAGCAGGGCGAGGGTGGTCGGCCAGCCGGCGTCGCGCAGCGCGGGCACGGCGAGCAGGGCGATGCAGCCGAGGGCCCAGGCCACGGTCCAGGGGCGGGCCCTGCGGCGGGCGGTGCGCGCGGCAGCGTACGCGGCGACGACGGCCGGCACCACGGCGAGCAGCAGGCCGAGACCGAGGCCGTCGCCGAGGAGGAGGGCCGCGGCGAGGCCTGTGGCGGCTGCCGAGACCAGCACGGTCGTCGACACCGGCGCGGCCTCGGCGGGCTCGGCGGCCGTGGCCCACGGGAGCGGTGCGACGGACCACACGCCCTTGCGGGCCCGCTCCTGCCGGACCCGATAGGCCTGCCAGGCCTGCGGATCCCACCCCGGAGGCACGGCGTACGGCGCGCCGGCGGCCTGCCCCGGGGCGTGGACACCTGCTCCGCCGGCGACGGCCGACGGTGCGGCCGTGGCTCCGGCGCCCGATGCGGCAACGGCTCTGGCGGCCGGAGCAGCGGCTGCGGCACCCGCGGCCGACGCGGTCCCTGCGGCCGGAGCGCCTTCTGCGGCCGGAGCAGCGGCTGCGGCTCCCGTGGCCGCAGCGTCCCCTGCCCCTCCGGCGGCCCCTCCGGCTGCTGCCGCGGCCGCTGCAGCAGCACCTTCTTCGTCGGAGTGGCCGTCCGCCGCTGCGCGGGCGTTCTCTGACATCGGGTTCCCCTCCCTGTCAGCCGCCCCGTGGAAACCATGAGGCGGCGAAGCGGACAGGGTAGGCCTGTGACGTGCGGCTTTACCGCTCCTTGGGCAGGCCTGTGGCAGGACCGTGACAATCCGGCCGGCGCGGCGGCACCCCGCCCCCACACCCTCGAAGACCCTCCGCCGAGCGAGGCCGGGCCGCCCGGCGCTAGACGGCCGGGGTCCGGGGCAGCCAGTCCGGAAGCGCCTCCGTCCGGGCGAGCCAGTCAGCCGGAAGGAGGGCTTCCCCGCACGCGCCCAGCACCCCGCCGACGATCGCGCAGGTGGTGTCGACGTCGCCGCCCACCTGAGCGGTGGTCCAGAACGCCCGCTCGTAGTCGTCCAGCGAGCGCGCCGCCGACCACAGCGCGAACGGCACGGTGTCGTGCGCACTGGTGCGCCGGCCGCAGCCGAGCACCGCCGCCACGGTGGTCGCGTCCCCGTAGTCCAGCATGTCCCGCGCCCGCCGCAGCCCTGCGCCGACCGCGCTGCGCGGCACCAGGGCGATCACGTTGTCCAGCAGGTCGGCGGCGGTGGGCGGGCCCAGCGGATCCGCCGCGAACGCTGCCGCCGCGGCGACGGCCATCGCCCCGCAGACCGCCTCGCGGTGCTGGTGGGTGGTGTAGGCGGAGATCTCCGCCTGGTGCGTGGCCTGCTCCGGGTCGTCGGCGTACCAGGCGCCCAGCGGCGCGATGCGCATGGCCGCGCCGTTGCCCCACGAGCCCTGCCCGTTGAACAGTTCGGCGGCCAGGGTGCGCCAGTCCTCACCCTCGCGGACGAGGCGGAGCATCCGGTTCACGGCGGGACCGTAGCCGCGGTCGAAGTCGTGGTGGTGGGCGAAGGAGTTGGCGAGGGCGTCCTGGTCGATGCGTCCGTGCTCGGCGAGGACCGCGACCACCGAGCAGGCCATCTCGGTGTCGTCGGTCCACTGCCAGGTACCGGCGCCGGCGGGCAGCTCGCGGCGCTTGAGCAGCGGGTAGTTCACGGGAACGAAGTACTGGGAGCCAAGGGCGTCCCCCAGGGCCAGCCCGCGGAGGCTGGACAGGGCGCGTGCGTAGCGCCTTTCGGAAGAGGAGTCAGCGGTCATCGCGCGTCACTTTAGCCGTCCAGGTCGTAAGGCTCGGGTGTGGTCCACCGCTCAAACGGGCGGTCCATCCGGTAGCGGCCGTCCGGTCCGAGCAGCAGCATGCGGTACTCGCCGTTGCCCGGATTGGACAGGGCCTCGAATTCGGCCACCGACCAGTGGAACCAGCGCATGCAGAACAGCCGCATGGTCAGTCCGTGCGTCACGAGCAGCACGTTCGGCGGGTGGTCCGGTGCCTCGAAACTGCGGTGGAGGCTCTCCAGGAAGGAGCCCACCCGGTCGTAGACGTCGGCGCCCGACTCTCCTTGTGCGAAGCGGTAGAAGAAGTGGCCGTAGGCGTCGCGGTAGGCCTTCTGCAGGCGTACGTCGTCGCGGTCCTGCCAGTTCCCCCAGTCCTGCTCGCGCAGCCTGGGCTCCTCCCGCACCCGCACCCGCGCCGGGTCGAGCCGCAGCTCCCGGAAGGTCTGCAGGGTCCGGCGGTAGGGGGAGACGTAGGCGCTGATGTGCTCGTCGCCGAAGAGCTCACGCAGCCGTTCGCCGGCCTGTGCGGCCTGCTCCCGGCCGCGCCGGGTCAGCCGCAGGGCGTGGTCGGGCTCCCGCTCGTACACCGTGTCGTCGACATTGCCCTCCGATTCCCCGTGCCGGACAAGGACGATGCGCCGTGGTCGTACCATCCCACGACCCTATGCGGCCATCGGCGCGCCCTGCATCCGGGCGCGCCGATCAACCTGTCGCTCTTCGTACGGTCATACCGTCCAGGCCGATTCGAGGTCGACGACGTCACCGGTGAGGGCCTCGACGTCGGCCTCGGTCTGCGCGCGCAGCCCGAGGCGCTCGACCCGCTCCTGGCGGTACTTGCCGTGCTCGGCGGCCGCATGCCACATGGACAGCACCAGGAACTCCCGCCCCGGCGCCTCCCCGAAGAGTCCGCGGATCATGCCGGGCGACCCGGCCATGGCCGGGTTCCACACCTTCTCCTGCATGAGGGCGAAGTGGTCCACGCGGCCCTCCCGCACGCGGGTGTGGGCCACGCGGACGACGTCGGCATCGGTGAAGCGCGGCTCGAAGCCGGTCTTCACGTCGAAGCGGTGGTCGAACAGGGTGACCCGGGCGTTCGTGTACGTGCCGGTCTGTGCGGCCGCCAGGCGGTCGTACGAGCGCGCCATGAACGAGTCGTAGAAGGAGCGGCTCTCCCAGAACGCGAAAACATGCGCGACCCCCTGCCTCCCCCGGCTCCAGCCGCCGCCCTGTCCCCGGAATCCCGGCTCGCCAGGCAGCCCCGCCCATTTGCGCTGCCCGCGCTCGAACCCGCGTCGGTCCGTCACCGTGCAGCGAATCCACTTGACCAGCACGGCGTCATGGTACGGGCCCGGCGCGGCCGGGGTCAGTCCCCAGCGCGGTTGATGCGTGCCAGGTCCTCCGCATCCCGATCGGACAGCCGAAGTCCGAACTCCCGGTCGAGTACGGCGAGGAGCTCGCCGGGGGCGACGTGCTCGGACTCGGTGCGCCCGTCGGGATAGAGCCGGGTGAGCTCGCTGCCGACGAGCGCCGTGCGGACGGCGTCGCCCGGCTGCTGCACGATGACCTGCCCGATGAAGGCGGAGCGAGGGTGGGAGGAGCTGTAGTGGTTGAGCAGGACGTAGTCGACGGGGTGGTAGCGCTGCGGGGAGAAGGCGTACAGATCCCGCCAGGTGCCGCCGCGCAGCATGGACAGCGCGAGGATGCCGTCCTCCTCCTCGCGCACGACGTACGTCCACTCCCCCTGCACCCGTTCGGTTCCCGGGCGCGTGAGCGGAACCGGCTCCCGCGGCCCCTGGTGGCCGAACCCGGCATCGCACAGCCAGGGTTCACCCTCCACGGTGACGACGAGGACGGCGTGCGTCACGGGCAGGAGCGTGTCGCCCCGGGTGCGGTTGCGGGCGCCGCGCCCGGAGACCTCGAAGCCGATCCGCTCCAGGGCAGCGGCCAGCAGCGAGTTCTGCTCGTAGCAGTAGCCGCCGCGGCGGCCGTGCACGAGCTTGTCCTCGATGGCCTTGACGTCCAGCCCGACGGGGCGGCCGAAGAGCACGTCCAGACTCTCGAAGACGATCGCACCGGTGTGGGCCCGGTGCACTGCGTACAACGTCGCGAGGTCCGGCCGGAGTTCCCCCTCGTCCCCGACGGGCCCGTCATAGCCGATCCGCGCCAGATACGCGTCGAGATCCAGCTCGTCACCGCTCCACATGACTCCCCCGCCCACCGTGTCCCAGGCCGAAACCGCAAGGCGCCGAGCGCACCCCGCTGCGCACAATGATCGGCATGACGGCCCTGCACACCAACCCGCTCTTCGCCCGCCTCACCGACGCCGAGAACATCCTGATCACGGGCGCCGGCGGCGGCTTCGACATCTACGCCGGCCTCCCCCTCGCCCTGTCGCTGCTCCACCAGGGCAAGCGCGTCCACCTGGCCAACCTCTCCTTCAGCGCGCTCGCCGGCCTGCCCGCCGAGGCCTGGGTGGCCCCGGACCTGGCCGCCGTCACCCCGGACGCCGCCCCGCACCAGGCCTATTTCCCGGAGCGGACGCTGGCGCAGTGGCTGGAGCTGCACCGCTATCCGGCCACCGTGTACGCGCTCCCGCAGGTCGGCGTGCAGCCGCTGCGGGAGGCGTACCGGGCGCTGACCGACCTGCACCGCATCGACGCGGTGGTGCTGGTGGACGGAGGCACCGACATCCTGATGCGCGGGGACGAGGCCGGGCTCGGCACTCCGGAGGAGGACCTGACCAGCGTCGCGGCCCTGGCCGGCCTGGACGGCGTACCCGAGCGCCTGGTGGTGTCGGTCGGCTTCGGGGTGGACGCCCACCACGGGGTGAGCCACGGGCTGGTCCTGGAGAACATCGCGGCGCTGGAGCGCGACGGCGCGTACCTGGGCGCCTTCTCGATCTCCCGCCACACCCGCGAGGGCGCCCTCTACCTGGACGCGGTGGCGCATGCGCAGGACCGGACGCCCGATCACCCGAGCATCGTCAACGGCTCCATCGCGGCGGCCGTCCGCGGCGCCTTCGGCGACGTGCACTTCACCGACCGGACGAGGGGCAGCGAGCTCTTCGTCAACCCGCTGATGTCCTTGTGCTTCGTCTTCGACCTACCCGGCCTGGCGGCCCGCTGCCTGTACCTGGACCGCATCGAGCAGACCCACCTGATGCGGCAGGTGAGCTCGCGGATCGCGGAGTTCCGGGACGAGGTGGTCACGCGCCCGGCGCGCCGGATACCCCACTGAGGGGATACCCCACTGAGGGGATACCCCACTGACGCCGAAGGGGACCGACCACCGGTCGGTCCCCTTCGTCACGTCTCGCCTACTGGCCCGGCCCGCCTATGCGGCCACCGGGCCGACGGCGATCAGCTGCAGCCGCTGGTCGAGCCGCAGCCCTCGCAGATGTAGCAGGAGCCGGCGCGCTGCATCTTCGTACCGCAGGAGAAGCAGAGCGGGGCGTCCGCGGAGACGCCGAGCTGCATCTCCACGAGCTCGGCGCTGGAGTGCGCCGTCTTCGGGGCCGGGACCGGCACGGCCTGCGCCTTCGGGGCCGCGGGGACGGCCGCCAGCGGGGCGGACTGGGCCAGGGACTCCGTGTCGACCTCGTCGTCGAGCGGCTCGTAGGAGCCGGTGTCGAGGTGGCGCTGGCGCTCCTCGGCGGTGTGGATGCCGAGCGCCGAGCGGGTCTCGAAGGGCAGGAAGTCCAGGGCCAGGCGGCGGAAGATGTAGTCGACGATCGACTGCGCCATCCGCACGTCCGGGTCGTCGGTCATGCCGGCCGGCTCGAAGCGCATGTTGGTGAACTTCGAGACGTACGTCTCCAGCGGCACGCCGTACTGGAGGCCGACCGAGACGGCGATGGAGAAGGCGTCCATCATGCCCGCGAGGGTGGAGCCCTGCTTGGACATCTTCAGGAAGACCTCGCCGAGACCGTCGTCCGGGTAGGAGTTGGCGGTCATGTAGCCCTCGGCGCCGCCGACCGTGAAGGAGGTGGTGATGCCCGGGCGGCCCTTGGGGAGGCGCTTGCGGACGGGGCGGTACTCGATGACCTTCTCGACCGCCGCGCGGATGGTGTCCTCGGCCTTCTCGGTGACCTCGACCTTCTCCTCCTCCTTCTTCTTGGCGGAGAGGGGCTGGCCGACCTTGCAGTTGTCGCGGTAGATCGCGAGCGCCTTGACGCCCATCTTCCACGCCTCGAAGTAGATCTCCTCGATCTCCTCGACGGTCGCCGACTCCGGCATGTTGACCGTCTTCGAGATCGCGCCGGAGATCCACGGCTGGATCGCGGCCATCATGCGGACGTGGCCCATCGGGGAGATGGAGCGCTCGCCCATGGCGCAGTCGAAGACCTCGTAGTGCTCGGTCTTCAGGGCGGGGGCGTCGATCACGTTGCCGTGCTCGGCGATGTGGGCGACGATCCCCTCGATCTGCTCCTCCTGGTAGCCCAGGCGGCGCAGGGCCTGCGGGACGGTGCCGTTGACGATCTGCATCGAGCCGCCGCCGACGAGCTTCTTGAACTTGACCAGGGCCAGGTCCGGCTCGACACCGGTGGTGTCGCAGGACATCGCGAGACCGATCGTGCCGGTCGGCGCCAGGACGGAGGCCTGGGAGTTGCGGAAGCCGTTCTTCTCGCCGAGGCGCTGGACGTCCTGCCAGGCCTCGGTCGCCGCGGCCCAGATCGCGTTGTCCAGGTCCTCGGTGCGCGGAGCCGCCGCGTTGGCGTCGGCGTGCTGCTTCATGACGCGCTTGTGGGCGTCGGCGTTGCGGGCGTAGCCGTCGTACGGGCCGACGATGGCGGCCAGCTCGGCGGAGCGCTTGTACGCGGTGCCGGTCATCAGCGAGGTGATGGAGGCGGCGAGGGTGCGGCCGCCGTCGGAGTCGTACGCGTGGCCGGTCGCCATCAGCAGGGCGCCGAGGTTGGCGTAGCCGATGCCGAGCTGGCGGTAGGCGCGGGTGTTCTCGCCGATCTTCTGCGTCGGGAAGTCCGCGAAGCAGATGGAGATGTCCATGGCGGTGATGACGAGCTCGACGACCTTGGCGAAGCGCACGGCGTCGAAGGACTGGTCGCCCTTGCCGTCGTCGTTCAGGAACTTCATCAGGTTCAGGGAGGCGAGGTTGCAGGACGTGTTGTCCAGGTGCATGTACTCGCTGCACGGGTTCGACGCGGTGATGCGACCGGACTCGGGGCAGGTGTGCCAGTGGTTGATCACACCGTCGTACTGGATGCCCGGGTCGGCGCAGGCCCACGCGGCCTCGGCCATCTTGCGGAAGAGCGCCTTGGCGTCGACCTGCTCGATGACCTCGCCGGTCATGCGGGCGCGCAGGCCGAAGCTGGTGCCGTTCTCGACGGCCGTCATGAACTCGTCGTTCACGCGGACGGAGTTGTTGGCGTTCTGGTACTGGACGGACGTGATGTCGTCGCCGCCCAGGTCCATGTCGAAGCCCGCGTCGCGCAGGGCGCGGATCTTCTCCTCCTCCTTCACCTTGGTCTCGATGAAGTCCTCGACGTCCGGGTGGTCGACGTCCAGCACGACCATCTTGGCCGCGCGGCGGGTGGCGCCGCCCGACTTGATCGTTCCGGCGGAGGCGTCGGCGCCGCGCATGAAGGAGACGGGACCGGAGGCGTTGCCGCCGGAGGAGAGGAGCTCCTTGGAGGAGCGGATGCGGGAGAGGTTCAGGCCGGCGCCGGAGCCGCCCTTGAAGATCATGCCCTCTTCCTTGTACCAGTCGAGGATCGACTCCATGGAGTCGTCGACGGACAGGATGAAGCAGGCGGAGACCTGCTGCGGCTGGGGCGTGCCGACGTTGAACCACACCGGCGAGTTGAAGCTGAAGACCTGGTGGAGGAGGGCGTAGGTCAGCTCGTGCTCGAAGATCTCCGCGTCGGCGGGGGACGCGAAGTAGCCGTAGTCCTCGCCGGCCTTCGTGTACGTCTTCACGATGCGGTCGATGAGCTGCTTCAGACCGGTCTCGCGCTGCGGGGTGCCGACGGCACCGCGGAAGTACTTGCTGGTGACGATGTTGACCGCGTTCACCGACCAGAAGTCGGGGAACTCGACGCCGCGCTGCTCGAAGTTGACCGAGCCGTCGCGCCAGTTCGTCATGACGACGTCACGGAGCTCCCAGCTCACCTCGTCGTACGGGTGCACGCCCGGGGTGGTGTGGATGCGCTCGATCCGCAGGCCGCCCTTGGCGGCCTTGGTCCCCTTGGCGCGGGAACCACGTGCCGAGCTGCTCGCCGTCTCTGTCATGCCGCCTGCCTCCCATATGCGGGCAAAAACGCCCTAAAGTGCCAGCGTTATTCCTGGTCCGCGGCACAGTGCTGTGTCTTGTTACGTTTCTTCGCCTGGCCGAGCAGACGGGCCGCGACGGGATGCGCGGCCGTCCGGGTCAGTCGGCGGCGGAGGCGGGCACGGGGACCGAACCGGTCCCTCCGGGCCCGCACTCTTCGGGCTGAGGCCGCGGCACGCGCAGTTCGGCGATGGCGGTCTCGAAGTCCTCAAGGGTGTCGAACGCTTTGTACACGGACGCGAACCGCAGGTACGCGACCAGGTCCAGCTCCTGCAACGGGCCGAGTATGGCCAGACCCACGTCGTGGGTGGTCAGCTCGGCGCTGCCGGTGGCGCGCACCGCCTCCTCGACCCGCTGGCCGAGCTTGGCGAGGGCGTCCTCGGTGACGGGCCGCCCCTGACACGCCTTGCGCACGCCGGAGATGACCTTGGTACGGCTGAAGGGTTCGGTCACCCCGCTGCGCTTGATCACCATCAGCGAGGCCGTCTCCACCGTCGTGAAGCGACGGGAGCAGTCGGGGCACTGGCGGCGTCTGCGGATCGACGTGCCGTCGTCCGTGGTGCGACTGTCGACGACGCGGCTGTCGGGGTGCCTGCAGAAGGGGCAGTGCATGGTTCCCTCACCCTCCCTCTTGGCACGACTGAATCACCCCGCCAAGCACCGGAACGACCGAGACGGGCTCTGTCGGGGCTTGCGGAGCAGCCCCAAGCATATGCGATCCCGGAGAGCTCGCGAGACCGTGGACCACTAGTTCTGGGTGGCCGCGCTCATCCAACCACTAGATCTTGGGTTGCGGTGGATTTGCATCGTTCCGCGTGTCGCCGCGTCCGGTCACCGGACGCGGGGGCCTGCGGTGCCACACTGGGGGCAGGACCGGAAGGCGCCGGCCCGACCGATCCGAGCGGGAAGGGTACCGTAAGCGGCGGACGGGCGACCGAACCCGCGTTCGGCCCGGCTGATCGTCCATACACCTCTCGATGTGTCCACGGCGGCCGATCTGCGATTTTTCACTCGAACGTGTGTTTGGCGCAACCTTTCGAAAGCAACTACCGTTGTCCAGCTAGGGAGAACATTTCGAGAGGGGCCGACGTGACCACCACCGCAGACAGTGCCGCCATCACTGCCCAGAACCGCTCCCAGAGCCGACTCGAGCCGGTGCATGCCATGAACGACGCAAGCCCGAACCCGGAGACGGAGGCCCTGCGCCCCGCACGCTCGCTGCCAGGACGACCTCCAGGCATCCGCGCCGACAGCTCCGGGCTCACCGACCGGCAGCGGCGGGTCATCGAGGTCATCCGCGACTCCGTGCAGCGCCGCGGCTACCCGCCGTCGATGCGCGAGATCGGCCAGGCGGTCGGCCTGTCCAGCACCTCGTCCGTCGCCCACCAGCTGATGGCCCTCGAGCGCAAGGGCTTCCTGCGCCGCGACCCGCACCGGCCCCGGGCGTACGAGGTCCGCGGCTCGGACCAGCCCAGCTCGCAGCCCACCGACACCACCGGCAAGCCCGCCGCCTCGTACGTTCCCCTCGTCGGCCGGATCGCGGCAGGCGGCCCCATCCTCGCCGAGGAGTCCGTGGAGGACGTCTTCCCGCTCCCGCGGCAGCTCGTCGGTGACGGAGAGCTCTTCGTCCTCAAGGTCGTCGGCGATTCCATGATCGAGGCCGCGATCTGCGACGGCGACTGGGTCACCGTCCGCCGCCAGCCCGTCGCCGAGAACGGCGACATCGTCGCCGCCATGCTCGACGGCGAGGCCACGGTCAAGCGCTTCAAGCGCGAGGACGGCCACGTCTGGCTCCTCCCGCACAACTCGGCCTACCAGCCGATCCCCGGCGACGAAGCGACCATCCTCGGGAAGGTCGTCGCCGTACTGCGCCGGGTCTGATCCCGCGCCCCCCAACCAGCTCCGGGACCTACTGCGCCGGTCCCGGAGCTGTCGTGCATCCGGCCTCCGGCTACTTGCCGTCGGCCTTCGCGACCGCGTCGATGGCCGCCAGCGAGCGGCGCACCTGGTTGCGGTCCACGGTGTACCAGAAGTCCGGCAGCGTGGCCTTCAGGAAGCTGCCGTAGCGGGCCGTGGCCAGCCGGGGATCCAGGACCGCCACGACACCCCGGTCACCGGCCGCCCGTACGAGACGGCCCGCGCCCTGGGCCATGAGCAGGGCCGCATGCGTCGCGGCGACGGCCATGAAGCCGTTCCCGCCGTGCTCCTCCACCGACTTCTGCCGGGCGCTCATCAGCGGGTCGTCGGGGCGCGGGAACGGGATCCGGTCCATGACGACCAGCTGACAGCTGGGGCCGGGCACGTCCACGCCCTGCCACAGGGACAGCGTGCCGAACAGGCAGGTCTTCGGGTCCGCCGCGAAGTTCTTGATCAGCTCGCCCAGAGTCTCCTCCCCCTGCAGCAGGATCGGGAAGTCCAGCCGGGTGCGGAGCTCCTCGGCGGCCGCCTTGGCCCCGCGCATGGAGGAGAACAGGCCGAGGGTGCGGCCGCCGGCCGCCTCGATCAGCTCGGCCAGCTCGTCCATCATGTCGCCGCGGGTGCCCTCACGGCCCGGGGTGGCCAGGTGCTTGGCCACGTAGAGGATGCCCTGCTTGGGGTAGTCGAACGGCGAGCCCACGTCCAGGCCGCGCCAGACCGGTGCGTCGTCCGCCTCCACGCCCTCGGGCGAGAGGCCCAGCGAGGCCGCGACCCCGTTGAAGTCCCCGCCGAGCTTGAGCGTCGCCGAGGTCAGGACCACCGAGCGGTCCTCGAACAGCTTCTCGCGCAGGAGGCCGGACACCGACAGCGGGGCGACCCGGAGGGTGGCGCCGAAGCGGTCGTGGCGCTCGTACCAGACCACGTCGTACTCGGAGCCGATGGTGATCCGCTCCGCCACGGCGTGGATGTTCTCCACGGCGGCCAGGGCCTGCTTGCGGACCGCGTCCTCGTCGTGGACGGACTTGTCCCTGGTCGCCCCGATCGCCGAGATCACGTTGCGGGCGGCGTCCCGCAGGGACATCAGCGCGTACCGGAGGTCCTCCGGGATCTCCTCCAGCCGGCCGGGCAGGGCCAGCTCCATGACCCGCTCGAAGGACTCGGCGGCGGTCTGCAGGGCATCGGCCGTCTTCTCGTCGACGAGCTTCGCGGCCCGCTTCACGCCGCGGTTGACCTGGCCGGGCGTGAGCTCACCGGTGGCGACGCCGGTCACGCGGGAGACCAGCTCGTGGGCCTCGTCCACGATCAGCACCTCGTGCTGCGGCAGCACCGGTGCGCCCTCGATCGCGTCGATGGCGAGGAGCGCGTGGTTGGTGACGACGACGTCGGCGAGCTTGGCCCGCTCGCGGGCGGCCTCGGCGAAGCACTCCGCCCCGTACGCGCACTTCGTCGCGCCCAGGCATTCGCGGGAGGAGACCGAGACCTGGCCCCAGGCCTTGTCGGAGACGCCGGGCGTGAGGTCGTCCCGGTCGCCGGTCTCCGTCTCGTCGGCCCAGTCGCGCAGCCGCAGCAGGTCCTTGCCCAGCTTGCTGGTCGGGGCGGCCGCCTCGAACTGGTCGAAGAGGCCCTCCTCCTCGTCCTGGGGGGCGCCCTCGTGCAGCCGGTGCAGGCACAGGTAGTTCGAACGGCCCTTGAGCATGGCGAACTGCGGGCGGCGGCGGAGCTGCGGGTGCAGCGCCTCCACCGTCCGGGGCAGGTCGCGCTCGACGAGCTGGCGCTGCAGGGCCAGCGTCGCGGTGGCCACGACCACGCGCTCGCCGTGCGCGAGGGCCGGCACCAGGTAGCCGAGGGACTTGCCGGTGCCGGTGCCGGCCTGGATCAGCCGGTGGGTGTTGTCGTCGATCGCTTCGGCGACGGCTTCGGCCATGGCGACCTGGCCGGGGCGCTCCGTGCCGCCGACGGCGGAGACGGCGGCGTGCAGCAGGTCGGGGAGGGAGGGCTTCGTCATAGCACCTCCAACCCTACGGGGCGCCACCGACAGTGACGGCCACCACGGCTACTCATGGCCGATACAAGGGGTTGGGTGCGGTGCCGTGCCGGACCGCCTGCGGGCGGTCGGGGCGGTCGCGGTAGCCGTCCGCGTACAGACGGTTCCGGTTCAGGCAGAGCCGGTCGATGCGCGGGGCGAGGAGGTCGAAGAGCGCGTGGCGCGGGCCGAGCTCGGGGAAACGTTCCCGGTGGCGCAGGATCTCCGCCCGTACGAGGGACCAGAACGCGCGCTCCGGGACGCCGAGGCCGTCCTCGCAGAGTGCGGCGAGGTAGCGCAGGACCCCGACGAACAGGCCGGCGTGGAGGTGCTGGGGCAGGGAGTCCGCGGGTTTGTCGCGCAGCACGGCCCGCACCTCGGCCGGCATCGGGACGAGCTCGGGCAGCGGCTCGCGGCTGATGTTGATGTCGTCGACGAAGTCCTTGAGGGCGATCCGGACGGGCACGTCGCGCTCGTCGAAGATCACGGTGGTGTTCTCGCCGTGCGGGGAGAAGACGGTTCCGTAGCGGTGGAGGAAGTGCAGGAGCGGTGGCAGGAGCGCGCCGAGGAGCCGTTGCAGCCAGGCGGTGGGGGCGAGGCCGGAGCGGGCGACGAGCTCGGCGGTGAAGGACCGGCCGCGGGGATCGACGTGGAGGAGGGAGGCGAGCGTGCGGGCCCGTTCGCCGGGGGCGAGGTGGCCGGTCAGCGGCTCGCGCCAGATCGCGCCGAGGAGCTCGCGGTACTGGTACGGGGCCTCGGGCAGGGCGTCGTACACGGGGTGGCGGACGGTGACCGAGGCGACCTCGCCGAGCAGGACGACCCGGCATTCGTCGCGCAGGAAGGGGTCGGCGTCGCGGAGGGCGTGGAGCCAGGCGGTGACGGCGGGGGCGGCGAGGCAGAGGTCGGGGGGCAGGCCGCGCCAGACCATGGTGTTGAGGACGGTGAGCGGCAGCTTGACGCTGAGCCGGTCGGGCCGGGTGAGGTTGAGGAAGGTCCGCACGGACTGCTGCGGGAGGCGTATGTCGGGGTCGGCGGGGAGCGGGACCAGGGCGCCGGAGGCGAGGGCGGGGGCGAAGAGGGGGAGGACGATCTCGTCCCACTGCCAGGGGTGGACGGGCAGGAGGAGGTACACGCGGGGGTCGAGGCCGCGTTCGCGCAGGGTGCGGTCGAAGGCGGCCCGGGTGAGGGGGTCGAGCTCCGCGGCGTAGAGGCGTGCGGGATCCTCCAGGCCGGCCGTGCCGCGGTAGGCGGCCAGGGAGGTGTGGGCGGCGAGCCAGGGCAGCCGCTGGCGGGTGCGGGTCTCGGGGGCCCAGGCGGCGGTGTCGGCGGCGGACAGTCCGGTGCGGCCCTTGTTGAGGACGAGCCAGGGGTGGCCGGTCTGGTGGCCTTCGAGCTCGGCGTGGTCGAGATCGGCGAGGACGTCGGCGGTGAGCGCGGTGTGGGCGAGGCGGGCGTCGGCGGCGAGGGTGGCGCTGAGCTCGCGGACCAGGTGGCCGAGGGTTGCGCCGTCGAGGCCGAGGAGCCTGCGGGCGCGGACGAGGAAGGCGAACGGGTCGGTGAAGGCGGTCGGGGGGTCGGCGGAGGGTGCGGGCGGCATGAGGGTGAGGGTGTCGGGGGCGACCTGCCAGCTGTCGTACGCGCGGCGGCGGGCGCGGAAGCCGAGGCTGCTGCCGTCGTCGAGGGTGAGCTGCCAGGCGTCGCCGGCGGCGGCCGGGGCCGGGACGGGGCTGACGATCTCCTCGTAGGCGAACTCGCCCAGCATCTTGGCGAGCAGGCGACGCGAGACGAATTCCCAGGTGGCGGCGGTGAGTTCGGGCGGGGAGCAGGGGTGGTGGGGAAGGGGCGCGGCGGCGTGGGGGAAGTGCGGGTCCGGCGGGTCGGGGGCGGCGGAGAAATTCGGCACGGTACTCCTCGGAAACCGGGAACTTTGCTGCGCGGCGCAGAGTTTTCGATATGAGGCCGTCGGGAGGGGCGTCAGAGGAGGTTGCGGAGGGCGCGTTCCCGGACCATCAGGGCGGCCCGTTTCGCGGGGAGTTCGATTTCTCCGGCACAGCGGAAGCCGGAGTTGAGGAAGGCGGAGAGGGAGGGGGTGTTGCGGATGTCCGGTTCTGCGATGACGCGGGTGCAGCGCGGGCGGTTGTCGAGCACGAGGTTGGCGACGGCGCGCAGCAGGGTGGTGCCCAGGCCGCGGCCGCGGTTCGTGCCGTCTCCGATGAGCAGGTGGATACCGGTGTCGTGGGGGCGCGCCGCGTAGTGGCGGGCGATCGGGTCGAGGTCGGCCCGGTAGATCTCCCAGTAGCTCATGGGGATGCCGTCGAGGAGGCCGAGGCAGGGGATGCTGCTGCCGTCGCCGTCGAGCTGGGCCCGCAGGTGGGCCGCAGTGGTGGAGGCGGGGCCGGAGAGTTCCCAGTAGGCGTCCACGGCGGGGTCGTTCATCCAGCCGGCGATGAGTTCCAGGTCGCGCCCGAGGCGGACGGGTTCGAGGCGGAAGGCGCCGACGGGGGTGGCGGTGGCGCTCCATGCGGCCGGGGAGTCGAGCAGGTCGGCTTCGGCGAGCAAGGGCAGCAGCTGGGCGGTCAGGCGCAGTTCGGCGGTGAGGTGCAGGGCGGCTGTGTCGGTCGTGGTGGGGCCGATCGGGGCGGCGGGTGTGTCGGTGGAGGGCATCGGCGCTCAATCGTGGAGGGGGTTGGCGATAGTGACGTAGACGGACTGGGAGTCGACGGGGCCGACGAGTTCGTCGAGGCCGCCCAGGCGGGTGAGCAGGTTCGCCTTGCAGCGCAGGGTGGGTGAGTCGAGCAGCCGTGCGGGGACGGGTCCGAGGGCGCAGGCCTTGCCGAGGAAGCGGCGGAAGGCGGCGAGCAGGACGCGTTCGTCGGCGAGCCGTTGCGATCCGAAGGCCCCGATGAGGCCGAGCACGTTGTTGATGCCGAGGTAGTAGGTGAAGCGTTCGTCGGTGACGGCGTCGGAGACGAAGGTGTCGCTGGCGTCGCCGATGCCGGGGAGCCGGTGCTGCAGTTCCGTGCGGCGGGAGGCGCGGAAGTAGTAGCCCTGGTTGTCGCGGTAGCGGCCGCCGACGGGCCAGCCGGCCCGGTCGAGGACGACCAGGGTGTTCTGCTGGTGGGCTTCGAGGGCGATCCCGGCGAGGGCGTCGAAGGCGAGGACGGGCTGGATGACGTGGTCGAGGTAGCGCAGGAACCACTCGGCGGCGACGGCGGAGGTCGGCCGTCCGGTGGTGGCGGCGAGCCGGGAGACGGTTTCGGCGAGCCGTGAGCGCAGGGTGGTGCGGCCCGGCCAGGGGCGGGGCGCGGCGAGTGCGGCGATGCAGACGGCGTCGTCGTGGGAGCGGAAGGGGTTGTGGCGCAGTACGACGTCGAGTCCGGGGACGGGGGTGCCGTCCGGGGCGTCGACGGCGACCCAGGCGGGGTCGCGCACGATGTCGAAGCCGGGGTGGGCCGCCTGCCACTGTTCCGCGAGGCCGGTGCGGAGCAGCCGGTGCACCTCGACGCCGCGGTGGAGCTCCTTGCGGAGGTTCTCACGGCGGGAGTTGGTGATGCGCAGGCCGAGGGAGAGCTTGAGCATCGCCGGGGCACCGGGGCGCAGGACGGTGCGCACGGAGGAGGTGGGGTACCAGGGTTCGCCGTACGGGCCGAGGTCGTGGAGGAGTCCGGCGTCGCGCAGGGCGGTGACGGCGGGGCGTTGGAGCAGGTCGCGGGCCTGCCAGGGGTGCAGGGGAAGGGGGGTGGCGCCTTCGGGCAGCGGGAGTCCGGGGGCGAGCCGGCCGAGGAGCCGGGCGGCGGAGACCGGGCGGCCGCGTTCGGTCCAGGCGGAGTCGGTGGCGAGGACGGCGGGTGCGATGGCGAGCCAGTGCAGGGGGAAGGAGCCGTGGAGTTCGGGTGAGTAGCGGCGTACTTCGGCTTCGGAGAGTCCTTCGCGGCTCTTCGGGTCCGGCTGGAGGGGGTGGCCGAGGAGGAGGGACTGTTCGGCGGTGAGGAAGAGTTCGCCGGCGACGGGTTCGGGCGGGGTGGGCCGTTCGCGCCGGTCGGCGATGAACTCGGCGGTGCGGCGGACCGAGTCGGCGACCCGGGCGACGAGGTCGGTGCCGCCGCGGCCGCTGGCGTTGCCCTCGCGGGCGAGGAGGGAGGCGAGCGTGACGGCGTCCAGGGCCGGGGCGGTGGCGGGTGCGCCTTCGAGCCGGGCGGGGGCGAAGCGGTGCCAGCCGGTCGGGGACCAGTAGCGGACGGCGACGAGCAGGGCGGTGCCGGATGCGGGAAGGGGGATGCGCAGGAGGGTTCCGGCCGGGCCGTCGGGGCGGCCGAGGCCGGTCTCGCGGACCCAGCACCGCAGGAGGTTCTCCACGGCGGCGGCCTCGGCGGCGACGGCCGGGTCGCTGTGGTCCAACAGGTCGGGCAACAGAGCCGGTTCGGGCCCGGGCAGGCCGGCGGCGCCGATACGGGGGCGGAGCGTGCCGTGGTTCTGCCGGGGGACCATGGCTCCGGCGTCGGTGGCCGGCGGCGCCTGGGGGACCACCGGGTCCCCACCCGGGCCGCCGCCCCCGTCCCGTCCGCCCGGGTGGGCTCCGGCCGCCCCCTCCGGCAGGGCCCCGACCCCGGGCTCCTGCGGGGCCACGATGCCCGGCCCGGCCGCCGACTGCGGGGCGGCGGCGCCCTGCCCGGCTGCTCCCGCGGCGGTGCCGGCCGCTCCGGCGCGGGTGGCGGTGCCGGCCGCTCCGGCGCGGGTGGCGGTTCCGGCCGCTCCCCCGCCGCCGGGGGCGGCATTGCTGGCCGCTCCCGCGCTGCCTAGGGTGGCGGCCGCTCCCAGGCTGCCAGCCGTGGTGGCCGCTCCCGCGCCGCCCGGGGTCGCGGCAGGCGCAAGGCCCGCTGGCCACTCGGTCCGCAGCGCGCGCTCGGCCGCCTGGGCCCGGTGGGCCGGCGTGCCGGCCCCGGGCCGGACTACGCCCTCGCCCGGAGCCCGCCCGAGGGACGCGGTGGCGGGCCGGCTAGGGCTGCCCGCGGGCAGCTTCCGGTCCGTTCCCGGCTCCCCTGCGCCGGAGAGCCACCCGTCGGCCCCGGCGGTCGCGCGGGGCTGCACGTGAGCCGGGGTGCCAGCCTCGGCCGCCGTGAGGTGGCCGCTGCTCGGACGCTGCGTGTCCGCCGCGACCGCCCTTCCGGGCGCTGACGCCTGCCCTGCCCCCAGGGGCCAGGGGCGGGCGGCTGCTTCCGGCGCTGCCGCATGCCCTGTCGCCGGCTGCTGCGGGCGGGCTGCGGCCGCCAGTCCCGGCGCTGACCCAGGCCCCGCTACAGGCGGCTGGGGGTGGCCGGCCGCTTCGGGCGCCGCCGCCCCTGCCACGGGCGGTTGGGTGGCGGCCGCTTCCGCATGCCCTGCCGCCGTCAGCTCGGAGCGGGCTGGGGCTGCACGTTCCGGCGCCGGCGCCGGCCCCGTTACAGGCGGCTGCGGGTGGGCGGCCGCTTCGGGCGCCGGCACCCGCCCTGCCACGGGCGGCGGGATGGCGGCCGCACTCCCGGGCGCTGCCGCATGCCTTGCCGCCGGGGGCTGGGGGTGGGTGGCTGCTTCCGGTGCTGCCCCAGGCCCTGTCGCCGGCTGTTGGGGGCGGGCGGGGGCTGCAAGATCCGGCGCTGGCGCCGGCCCCGATACAGGCCGCTGCGGGTGCGCGGCCGCTTCAGGCGCTGCCACCCGCCCTGCCATGGCCGGCTGGGCAGCTGCCGCGGTTTCGGGCGCTGCCGCGTTCCCTGTCGCCAGAGGCTGCCGGTGCGAGGCCGCTTCCGGGGCTGCCGCTTGTCCCTCCGCCTGGGGCTGAGTGACGGCCGCCGCTTGTCCCTCCGCCTGGGGCTGAGTGACGGCCGCCGCTTGTCCCTCCGCCTGGGGCTGAGTGACGGCCGCCACTCCGGGTGCTGCCGCATGCCCTGCCGGCAGAGGCTGTCGGTGCGCAGCCGCTTCCGGGGCTGCCGCATGTCCCGTCGCCGGGGGCTGGGGGGCGGCCGCCGCTCCGGGGGCTGCCGCATGCCCTGCCGGCAGAGGCTGTCGGTGCGCAGCCGCTTCCGGGGCTGTCGCATGCCCTGTCGGCAGGGGCTGGGGGTGACCAGGCGATTGGGGGGCTGCCGCATGTCTCGTCGCCGGGGGCTGGGTGGCGGCCGCGGCTCCGGGGGCTGCCGCATGTCCCGCCGGCGGGGGCTGGGGGGCGGATGCGGTGGTGGGGGCTGCCGCGGACGCTGTCGGCAGGGGGTGGGGGTGCGCAGCCGTTTCGGGGGCTGCCGCGTGGCTTGCCGCCGGGGGGTGGGTGGCGGACGCCGTTGCTGGTGCTGCCGCCCGGGGCTGGGTGGGGCCGGGGTGTGGGGTTGGTTCGGGGCGGGGGGTGGGGTCGGGCATGGGGGTCCTTGTCAGGGGCGGGGGGATGCGGCGGCGGGGAGGGCGTCGGCGAGGCGGTCGAGGACGGCCGCGGCCTGTTCGTCGGTGAGGGTGAGCGGCGGGAGGAGTCGCACGACGCTGGCGTGGCGGCCGCCGAGTTCGACGATGAGGCCGCGCCGTAGGCACTCCCGGCGGACGGCCGCGGCCAGTTCGGGGGCGGCGGCCCGGGTCTCGGGGTCGGCGAGTTCGACGCCGAGCATCAGGCCGCGGCCCCGCACCTCCCCGATGCAGGGGTGCTCGGCGGCCAGGGCGCGCAGCTGCGCGAGCATCCGCTCGCCCAGCTCGGCGGCGCGCTCGGCGAGACGGTTCTGCCGTACGTAGGCCAGCGTGGCGGTCCCGGCGGCCATGGCGAGCTGGTTCCCGCGGAAGGTGCCGGCGTGGGCCCCGGGGCCCCATACGTCGAGCCCGGACCGGTACACGATCACCGCGAGCGGGAGGCTGCCGCCGATCGCCTTGGACAGGACCATCACGTCCGGGACCACCCCGGCGTGATCGACACCCCAGAAGGCGCCGGTCCGGCCGACGCCCGTCTGCACCTCGTCCGCGATCAGCGGGATCCCGCGGGCCTCGGTGATCTCCCGCATGCGGCGCAGCCAGGCGTCGGGGGCGGGGAGGACCCCGCCCTCGCCCTGCACCGGTTCGACGATCATCCCGGCGGGCGCCGGCACACCGCCCTTGGGGTCGTCCAGCAGGCTCTCGGTCCACCGGGCCCCGAGCCGGGCTCCCTCGGGCCCGCCGACGCCGAACGGGCAGCGGAAGTCCTGCGGGTACGGCAACCGGGTCACCCGGACCTCCGGGGCCCCGCCCGAGGCCCCGAGGGCTCCGGCGGTCATGCCGTGGTAGGCGCCGGTGAAGGCGAGCAGGCCGGAGCGCCCGGTCGCGGTGCGCACGAGGGTGAGGGCGGCCTCGACGGCGTCGGTTCCGGCGGGCCCGCAGAACTGGATGCGGGCGTCGGCCGCGAGACCCGCCGGCAGGGTGGCGAACAGCTCGGTGGTGAAGGCGTCCTTGACGGGGGTGGCGAGGTCGAGGACGTGCAGCGGGGCGCCGGAGTCCAGCACGCCGCGGATGGCTTCGAGCACCACGGGATGGTTGTGGCCGAGGGCCAGCGTGCCGGCGCCGGAGAGGCAGTCGAGGTAGCGGCGCCCGTCGGCGCCCTCGATGGTCAGGCCGCGGGCTCGTACGGGGACGATGGGCAGGGAGCGCGCGTAGGTGCGGGCGGCGGATTCCCGCAGGGCCTGCCGGCGCAGGATGCCCTCCGCCGAACCGGGGCCGCCCCCGGTCCTGTTCGCCTGCGGCGGGACCTGCGCCGCGGCCGCGTCCTGCTCGGTCAGCGCCACGAGTGTCGACCTCCCGCACGGATTGCTCCACCGGTTCCGCCGGCTGCCCCGGCTCCGCCGGATTGCGCCTCGGACACCACACCGTCCCCCCATCCCCCGTACGTACCAACGACGGTGACGGCGGCGGAACACGGGCAGACCCAAGATCCTTGTCCGCCGGCGCGGTACGGCGGCCGGCGGGGCGGAACCGCGGACCCCGGCTGTGGCGTCCCCAACGGCAGCGGCATAGTGGGGTGCTGCACTCAGCGGCCGGCATTTCACGGCGGTCGCATCCCACGCCCGGAACCACCAGGGGGATTCACGACATGCGACCGAACCGACCGGTCACCGCGATTCTGTGCGCGGCGGCACTCGCGATGACCGCCGCCGCCTGCGGACCCGGCGACGGGGAGGCCGGCGGAGACGCCAAGCCCACCGTGGCGGCGAGCCTCCCGTCCG
Organism: Streptomyces sp. NPDC032472; assembly: GCF_040636955.1. NCBI lineage: Bacteria > Bacillati > Actinomycetota > Actinomycetes > Kitasatosporales > Streptomycetaceae > Streptomyces > Streptomyces sp. NPDC032472. The sequence goes on along the minus strand of NZ_JBEZVK010000011.1, from coordinate 62,517 downwards.
GAGCCGACGGGACCATCAAGATCCCGGACCAGCTCAAGGACAAGCTCAAGGAGCACGGTTTCGACCTGGAGAAGTGGCGGGGAGGTGAGTGGAAGAACTGGAAGAAGGAGGACTGGCTCCGCGAGGCGGGCGATTACATCAACCCGATCATCGAGGGCCTGTGGGACCCGGACCGCATGCGCGAGGCCGACAAGACCCCGCAGCCTCCGGCCGTCGACCCGGACGCCGGCAAGGACCAGGGCGTCACCGACCCCACCCCGGCGCCGGTCACGGCGAAGGCGGCGGGCACTCCGTACCATACGAGCGTCCCGGTGTCCGGCAAGGTGTTCTTCGACGGCCCCGAGGGCTCGATGGTCTGCTCGGCGACCGTCGTCAAGGACCCGGCCCACCCGGGCAAGTCGAACATGGTCTGGACGGCGGGCCACTGCGTGCACGCCGGCAAGGCGGGCGGCTGGTACCGCAACATCGCCTTCGTCCCCTCCTACAACAACCAGGGCAAGCCGACCGCGCAGCTCAAGGGCGCGCCGCGGCAGGAGGTGGCCCCGTACGGCGTGTGGTGGAGCGACTGGGCGCAGACCTCCGACCAGTGGATCGCGTCGGGCGGTCCGACGGGCGGCGCGGGCGCCCCGTACGACTTCGCGGTGCTGCACGTGACCCCGGAGAAGAGCACGGGCAAGTCGCTGGAGGAGACGGTCGGCGCGGCGCTCCCGGTGGAGTTCAACGCCCCGGCGGTGCCGAAGGTCGCGTCCATCACGGCGACGGGCTACCCGGCGGCGGCCCCGTTCGACGGCCAGAAGGCGTTCCAGTGCACGGACAAGCCGGGCCGGCTGACGCTGAAGGCGAACGACCCGGTGATGTACCGGATCGGCTGCACGATGACGGGCGGCTCCTCCGGCGGCGGCTGGGTGGCCACGGGCAGTGACGGCAAGCCGGCGCTGGTGTCCAACACCTCGATCGGCCCGGCCAAGGCGGGCTGGCTGGCCGGACCCCGGCTCGGCCCGGAGGCCAAGGGCATCTACGACGCCGTGAGCGCCAAGTTCAAGAAGTAGAAGCAGAAGTAGAAGTAGGCGAAGGACAAAGGGCAAAGGCAAAGGGCCCCCTGCTGGTGCAGGGGGCCCTCGGCGTTTGCGCCCGGCGTTTCGTCAGCCGTTACCGCTCGGCCGTTACCGCTCGGCCGGTACGAACGCGGCCAGTTCCGCCGCCAGTTCCGGGTGGACCCGGGCCTTGAGCAGGGTGCCCTCCGGGGTGTGCTCCTCGGAGATCACCTCGCCCTCGGCGTGCGTACGGGCCACCAGCGAGCCGTGCGTGTACGGCACGAGCACCTCCACCTCGACCGAGGGCCGCGGCAGTTCGGCGTCGATGAGCCGCAGGAGCTCCTCGATGCCCTGTCCGGTGCGCGCCGAGACGGCGATGGAGTGCCGCTCGATCCGCAGCAGCCGCTGCAGGACGAGCGGGTCCGCGGCGTCGGCCTTGTTGACGACCACGATCTCGGGCACGTCGACCGCGCCGACCTCCCGGATGACCTCGCGGACGGCGGCGAGCTGCTCCTCCGGGGCCGGGTGCGAGCCGTCCACGATGTGCAGGATGAGGTCGGAGTCGCCGACCTCCTCCATCGTGGAGCGGAACGCCTCGACCAGGTGGTGGGGCAGGTGCCGGACGAAGCCGACGGTGTCGGCCAGGGTGTAGATCCGGCCGCTGGGCGTCTCGGCCCGGCGCACGGTCGGGTCGAGGGTGGCGAACAGGGCGTTCTCCACCAGCACGCCCGCACCCGTGAGGCGGTTGAGCAGCGAGGACTTGCCGGCGTTGGTGTAGCCGGCGATGGCGACCGAGGGCACCTTGTTGCGGCGGCGCTCCTGCCGCTTGATGTCGCGGCCGGTCTTCATCTCCGCGATCTCCCGGCGCATCTTCGCCATCTTCTCGCGGATCCGGCGCCGGTCCGTCTCGATCTTGGTCTCACCCGGGCCGCGGGTGGCCATGCCGCCACCGCCGCCGCCACCCATCTGCCGGGACAGCGACTGACCCCAGCCGCGCAGGCGCGGCAGCATGTACTGCATCTGCGCCAGGGCGACCTGCGCCTTGCCCTCTCGGGACTTGGCGTGCTGGGCGAAGATGTCGAGGATCAGCGCGGTCCGGTCGACCACCTTGACCTTGACGACGTCCTCGAGGGCGATGAGCTGGCCGGGGCTGAGCTCGCCGTCGCAGACGACGGTGTCGGCTCCGGTCTCCACGACGATGTCGCGCAGCTCGCGCGCCTTGCCGGAGCCGATGAAGGTGGCCGGGTCCGGCTTGTCGCGGCGCTGGATGACGCCGTCGAGGACGAGGGCGCCCGCGGTCTCGGCGAGGGCGGCGAGCTCCGCGAGGGAGTTCTCGGCGTCCTGCACCGTGCCGGAGGTCCACACGCCGACGAGCACCACGCGCTCCAGGCGCAGCTGGCGGTACTCGACCTCGGTGACGTCCTCGAGCTCGGTGGAGAGACCGGCGACGCGGCGCAGCGCGGCACGCTCGGAGCGGTCGAACTGGTCGCCGTCACGGTCTCCGTCGATCTCGTAGCTCCAGGCGACGTCCTCTTCCATCAGGGCGTCGGCCCGAAGGCTCTCGGTGAAGCTCTGCGAGTCGCGCACGTGCTGCTCCTGTGCGTCCCGCGCGTCCTGGGAAGGGGAAGAAGAGGAGGTCATTGGATCCTTACGTCGTTGCGTCGATGTCGGTGCGCCCGCGGCAGCGGGTGCCGGGCCACAGTACGCGGCCGGGGCGTCCGCCCTGGCCACGGCCTCCGGCCGGGGGGTCGCACTGTCACGTCCAACGTGTCGCGCCGCCGGGAGATTCCCTGCGGCGTGCGGCCGGCCCTGTTGATGGTGGCATGCCCGTTCCCCGGGGGTCACATGCTTTTCGGGCCGCCCCATTCCGGGTGCCCGGGCATCGCCGGGGTGGTCTTGCCGTACAGCCAGGGCTTCAGGAAGGGCCCGAGGTCGCGCCCGGCCTCCGCCGAGGCCAGGCGTACGAAGTCCTCGGTGCCGGCGGTGTCGTCCTTGTACTCGGCCACCCAGCGCCGCTCCAGGCGGTCGAAGGCAGGGGCGCCGATCTCCTGCCGCAGGGCGTAGAGAACCAGGGCGGCGCCGTCGTAGACCACGGGCCGGAACAGGCCGATCTTCTCGCCGGGGGCGGCGGGCTTCGGGGCGGCCGGGGGCCCGCCGGCCGCCCGCCACTGGTCGGAGCGCTGGTACGCCTCGCGCATGCGCCGCTCCAGGGAGTACTTCCCGAGGCCGTCGGCGTACAGGGCCTCGTACCAGGTCGCGTGCCCCTCGTTGAGCCACAGGTCGGACCAGGTCCGCGGGGTGACGCTGTCGCCGAACCACTGGTGGGCGAGCTCGTGGACCATGACGGCGTCGACGTACCACTCGGGGTAGCCGTCCCCGCCGAACAGGCCGCTCTCGAACAGGGAGAGGGTCTGCGTCTCCAGCTCGAAGCCGGTCTTCGCCTTGGCGATCAGCACGCCGTAGTTCTCGAAGGGGTAGCGGCCGACGCGCTGCTCCATCCACTCCACGTGCCCGGCGGTCTTCTTCAGCCAGGGCTCCAGCCGCGCCCGGTCCGCGGCGGGCACCACGTGGCGCAGCGGCAGCCCGTGCGGTCCGGTGCCGCCGACGACGGCCGAGTCGCCGATGGAGACCTGGGCGAGCTCGGTGGCCATGGGGTGCAGGGTGCGGTACGTCCACGTGGTCGCGGCGCCCGCGCTGCGCAGCGGCAGCGCCCCGGGCACACCGTTGGCGACGGCCGTCATGCCGGCCGGGGCGGTGATCCGGAAGGTGAAGTACGCCTTGTCGGCGGGGTGGTCGTTGCACGGGAAGACGCGGTGGGCAGCGTCGGCCTGGTTGGCCATGGCGAGGCCGTCCTCGGTGGGCACCCAGCCGCCGTCGGCGATGCCGCGCGGGTCACTGGTGTGCCGGATGGTGACGTGCAGCGGGCCGCTGGGCACCACGGGGGTCGCCGGGGTGAGGACCAGGTCCTCCCCGACGGTCTCGAAGGCGGCGGGCACCCCGTTGACCTCGGCGGACGCCACCGTTCCGTGGGTGAAGTCGAGGTTGATCCGCTCCAGCGGCTCCAGGGCGCGGGCGTCGATCACGGTGACCGCCTCGAGCGGGCTCAGGTTGTCCTTGTACGTGAGCGACAGGTCGTACGAGAGGACGTCGTACCCGGGGTTCCCCAGCTGCGGGAACAGGGCGTCGCCGATGCCCAGCGGCTTCGGCGGGGGCAGCACGGCGGCGACGAGGGTGAGGGAGGCCGCGGCGAGCAGGGCGGCGCGCAGGCGCGGGGAGGAGAGCTGCATTCCCCACCGCATACCAGCGCCCGCCGCGCGCCCGGGTGCGGCGCGCGACGGGTCCACCCGAACGGGACCCCGCGGCGGGCTACGCCTGACGGCCGGCTGAGCCGGGCACGCCGGGCCGGCCGAGCGGGTCAGGCGCGGCTGACGTCGTACACGCCGGGTACGTCGCGCATGGCCCGCATCAGCGCCGGGAGGCCCGCCGCGTCGGGGAGCTGGAGGGTGTAGGTGTGCCGGACGCGCTGTTCGACGGGAGGTTCGACGGTCGCGGAGACGACCTCGACGCCCTGGCGGGCAATGGCCTCGGTGAGGTCGGCCAGCAGGTGGGGGCGGCCGAACGATTCGGCGAGCAGGGTGACCCGGCAGTCCGCGGTGGCCCGCCAGTGCACGGCGACGGAGGTGCGCCCCAGGGACCGCATCTGCGCGACGGCCGCGCACTCGACGCGGTGGACGGTGACGGCCCCGCCCCGCACCACGAACCCGGCGACGGCGTCCGGCGGCACCGGCGTGCAGCAGCCGGCCAGCCGGACGGGGGCGTCGGGCAGGTCGGCGACGGCATTGGCGCCCCCGCCCCTGGCCCCGACTACGGACAGCGGGGCCCGGGCGGGGGTGGTGGTGGGCTTGGGGCCGTCGGGATGGCGTTCGAGCCAGCTGCTGATGGCGATCCGCGCGGCCTGGGTCCTGGCGTGGTCGAGCCAGTCGGCGGCGGGGCCGGAGGAGGAGTCCTGGGCGAGGAGCAGCTGCACGGTGTCGCCGTCGGACAGCCGTGCGCCCAGGGAGGTGAGGCGCCCGTTGACCCGGGCGCCGATACAGCCGTGGGCGGCTTCGCCGTACTGGGCGTAGGCGGCGTCGATGCAGCTGGCGCCGGCGGGCAGGCCCAGGGTGCCGCCGTCGGCGCGGAAGACGGTGATCTCCCGGTCCTGGGCCAGTTCGGCGCGCAGGCCGCTCCAGAAGGTGTCGGGGTCGGGTGCGGAGCGCTGCCAGTCGAGCAGCCGGGCGAGCCAGCCGGGCCGGGTGGGGTCGACCCGTTCCTCGTCGCCGTCGGCGGCCTCGGCGGTGGCGGGGGCCGTGGCGGGGGCCGTGCCAGTGGCGGCGGCCGCGGTCGCGTACGGGTTGCCGAGCGCGACCACGCCGGCCTCGGCGACCCGGTGCATCTGCCGGGTCCGCACGATGACCTCGGCGACGTACCCCTCGGGCGTGGCGACGGCCGTGTGCAGCGACTGGTAGAGGTTGAACTTGGGGGCGGCGATGAAGTCCTTGAACTCCGAGACGACCGGGGTGAAGCAGGTGTGCAGCTCCCCCAGTACCCCGTAGCAGTCGGCGTTCTCGCCGACGAGGACGAGGATGCGGCCGAAGTCGGAGCCGCGGAGCTCGCCGCGTTTGAGGGCGACGCGGTGCACGGAGACGAAGTGCCGCGGCCGTACCTGCACCTCGGCGGCGATCCCGGCGTCGCGCAGGACGGCGCGCACGGAGTCGGCGATGCCGGGCAGCGGGTCGCCCTCCCCGGCGTGGGCGGCGATGAGGGCGCGGGTGTGCTCGTACTCCTCGGGGTGCAGGATCGCGAAGACGAGGTCTTCCAGCTCGGTCTTCAGGGCCTGGACGCCGAGGCGTTCGGCGAGCGGGATGAGGACGTCGCGGGTGACCTTGGCGATCCGCGCCTGTTTCTCCGGGCGCATCACGCCGAGGGTGCGCATGTTGTGCAGCCGGTCGGCGAGTTTGATCGACATCACACGGACGTCGTTGCCGGTGGCGACGAGCATCTTGCGGAAGGTCTCGGGTTCGGCGGCGGCCCCGTAGTCGATCTTCTCGACCTTGGTGACGCCGTCGACGATGAAGGCGACCTCGTCGCCGAACTCGGCCCGGACCTGATCGAGGGTCACCTCGGTGTCCTCGACGGTGTCGTGGAGCAGAGAGGCCGTCAAGGTGGTGGTCTCCGCGCCGAGTTCGGCGAGGATCAGGGTGACGGCGAGCGGGTGTGTGATGTACGGCTCACCGCTCTTGCGCATCTGGCCGCGGTGCGAGGTCTCCGCGAGCAGGTACGCGCGGCGCAGGACGGACAGGTCGGCGTCCGGGTGGTGGGCGCGGTGCGCCTCGGCGACGTGGCCGATGGCGTCGGGGAGCCGGTCCCGGGGCGTGGGCCCGAGGAGGGCCGCGCGCCCGAGTCGGCGCAGGTCAATGCGGGTCCGGCCCCGTCTGCGGAGTTCGGGGCGCGCTTCGGGTCGTGCTTCGGGGTTCGTGGCCTCTGCACTCATGGGCACCTCCGGCGGCTTCTACCGGCTGCGGTGGGCATGGGGTGAAGCCCTCAGGGCCGGTGTCTGATGCTACCGACCCCACCACGTGGCGCAGTCCACCTCTCGCTGAGCGTGAAACGGATCACCCATGAGAGGGAACCTTCAGGCGAAAGCCGTTTCGGTGAGCCAGGAGGGGTCGAACTCGCCCGCCGCGACGATCACGGCCGGCCCGGTCATGTCGATCCGGCCGTCGGGGTGTTCGGTGATGACGAGGGTACCGCCGGGGAGGTCCACGGTGTACGTGACGGGCTCTCCGGTGACGGAGGGGTCGGCGCCGTCGCGGCGGATGGCGGCCACGGCGACGGCGCAGGCGCCGGTGCCGCAGGAGCGGGTCTCGCCGGAGCCGCGCTCGTGGACGCGCATGGCGACGTGGCGGGGGCCGCGGTCGACGACGAACTCCACGTTCACGCCGGTCGGGTAGACCTCGGCGGGGTGGTACGGCGGCGGTTCGAACAGGTTGCCCGCGTGGTCGAGGCTCTCGACGAACGCGACGGCGTGCGGGTTGCCCATGTTCACGTTGCGGGCGGGCCAGGCCCGGTCGCCGACGACCACGGTGACCTGGTCCTCGGGCAGGACGGCGCGGCCCATGGAGACGGTGACGTCGCCGCTCTTGTCGAGGTGGACCCGCTTGATGCCGCCGCGGGTGGCGACGGCGAGGTCGCCGGGCTCGACGTGGCCGGCGTACTGGAGGTAGCGGGCGAAGACGCGGACGCCGTTGCCGCACATCTCGGCGACGGAGCCGTCGCTGTTGCGGTAGTCCATGAACCACTCGGCCTCGTCGGCCAGGTGCGCCGCCTCGGGGTGGGCGGCGGAGCGGACGACGTGCAGCACTCCGTCCGCGCCGATGCCGGCGCGCCGGTCGCACAGCCGGGCGACGGCCGCCGCGGGCAGTTCGACGGTGTTGTCCGGGTCCGGGACGATCACGAAGTCGTTCTCGGTGCCGTGGCCCTTGAGGAAGGAGAGGCTCGTCTGCGTCACGCGCCCCATGGTACCGAGCAGGCCTTCGCGCAGGTCGGCGGTGTCCGGGGCGTGGACGCCGGGGTCGCCCGGGCGGCGCAGGGGCCGCCGCGACCCCGGGGCGGTGCGCCCCGGCAGCGCCCGACGGCGGTAGTGCTCCGGAAAGGTTCACCGGGTCGCGACGCCCGGCACGGCACCTCGCCGCGTTGTCGGCCCTCGCAAGTACGTCCAGTACGAGCCGAGGCCCTCCGCCTTGCGATGCACCGCACCGGACCCCGCGACCCGGCAAACCTTTCCGGCCACAGCACTAGCGGAGCCGGGCCACCCGGTACACGGCCAGGCCTACGACGACCAGCGCGACCAGGGCGTACAGAGCGGCCATGCGCCAGTCGGGGCGGCGGCCGCTGCCGCGGGGCGGGAGCCCGGGCCAGGTGTAGCCGACGCGCCGCGCGGCCATCATCCCCCAGCCGCCGGCGCAGGCGCAGATCAGGAAGCCGAGCATGGCGACCACGGCTCCGCCGTCACCGAACTCGAAGGCGAGCGGGAAGGCGAACATCAGGGAGCCCGCGGCGGCCAGCATCACGATCGGGGCGATCTGCCAGATCCGCAGCCGGCGCTGTGGGCGCAGCTCGACCTCGAACTCGGGGCCGGCGGGGACCTCGCCGTCGGCGGGGTCGGGCGCGTCTGGACCGTCGGAGGTCAGCCGGGCCGGGTCCGCGGGCAGGCCGAGCTCGTCGGGCACGGGCGTCTCGCCGAGAAGCGTCGGGTCCGCTTCCCGCTTCGTCCCGTCCCGGCCGGTGTCACGAGGGCCGGCCTCCATCGCCACGCGCCCTCCCCACTCGGACTCCGTTGCCGCCGTTCACCGCTGGTGACCACACCTGCGGAATTTGATGATGGCACGGCTCGGGGCCCCGAACGGGCGCGCGGGGCGTCCCGATGCCATCACGTGATCAGGCTGTAACCGCTCGTTCGACCAACGACTGCGCAAGCCCGGGGAGTTCCCCCCGGTCCGCGGCCGCCCCGCTGAGCCAGTGCACGCGGGGGTCGCGGCGGAACCAGGAGTCCTGGCGGCGGGCGAAGCGCTTGGTGGCGCGGACGGTCTCGGCCCGGGCCTCGTCCTCGGTGCACTCCCCGGCGAGGGCGGCCAGCACCTGCTGGTAGCCGAGCGCCCTGGACGCGGTGATCCCGTCGCGCAGGCCGCGGGCCTCCAGCGAGCGGACCTCCTCGACCAGGCCGGCCTCCCACATGCGGTCGACGCGCAGCGTGATCCGCTCGTCGAGCTCGGGCCGGGCGACGTCGACGCCGATCTGGACGGTGTCGTACACCGACTCGTGGCCGGGCAGGTTGGCGGTGAAGGGCTTCCCGGTGATCTCGATGACCTCCAGGGCGCGGACGATGCGGCGACCGTTGCTGGGCAGGATCGCCTCGGCGGCGGCCGGGTCCGCGGCAGCGAGGCGCTGGTGCAGGGCAACGGGGCCGCGCTCGGCGAGCTCCTCCTCCAGCCGGGCCCGGACCTCGGGGTCGGTGCCGGGGAACTCCATGGCGTCGAGGGCGCCGCGGACGTACAGGCCGGATCCGCCGACGAGGACGGGCGTACGGCCCTGGGCGAGCAGCTTGTCGATCTCGGCGCGGGCCAGGCGCTGGTACTCGGCGACGCTGGCGGTCTCGGTCACGTCCCAGATGTCGAGGAGGTGGTGCGGGATCCCGCCCCGCTCCTCGGTCGTCAGCTTGGCGGTGCCGATGTCCATCCCCCGGTACAGCTGCATGGAGTCGGCGTTGACGACCTCGCCGTCGAAATGGCGGGCCAGGGCTACGCCCAGATCTGACTTTCCGGCCGCGGTGGGGCCGACGACGGCGATGACCCGCGGGGCGGGGGGTGCGTTCCTCACTGCCCCAGTCTCGCAAACACTCCGGCATGTACCCGATCGAGTTACGTGACGGGGCGGTGGCGGCGTCGTTGCCCTGGCGGGGTGCCGCCCGGCGTACGCCCGGCGCAGGCAGGGCCGGACCGGGCGGAACTTCACCCGCACGAGTAACGTTATGGGAGTAGACATGGGCGTTTTTGATCGGCTTTTTCGTCGCAAGGCCGCTGGTGCGACAGACGAGGTCGCGGCGGAGGGCGTGACGGCGGAGACGCAGTCCGTGGAGTCCGGGGCGGCCGCCGACGAGGCGGCCGGGACCGGGGCCGAGCCGGCGGAGGCCGGGGCTCCGGCGGCGGAGGCCGTCGAGATCCCGAAGCAGCAGTCGGCGGAGGCCGCCGCGGACAGCGAGGCCGGGGAGAGCGCCCGTACGTAGCCACCGCCACGGGAAGGTGACCCATGGGCCTGCTGCACACTCTGAAGGCCAAGCTCGAGCCGGCGAAGGAGAAGGTCGGCCACCTCGCGCAGCAGCACGAGGGCAGCATCGGCGAGCGGCTGGACAAGGTCGCCAAGGCCGTGGACTCCAAGACGCACGGCAAGTACAGCGACCGGATCTCGAGCGGCACGGGCAAGGCGAAGGACGCCCTGGGCAAGATCGCGCACAAGGACGCCCCCGGCGGGTCGACGCCGCCGCCGGCTTCCTGACGCGGTTGCCGGAAGGGGGCGCGGGCCGAGCGGGCCCGCGCCCCCTTCCTGTGTTTCCCCGTGTTCCGGAGGCTCAGGACCAGGCGGCGACGAAGTACCCGACCCCGTACGGGGCGTCCTCGTACAGCAGCCGCCCGTCCAGGCCCGCGCCCTCGGCGGCGCCGGCCAGCACCTGCCACGGGGCCCGGCCGGCGGCTTGGAGCTCGCGGGCGAGACCGGGGTCGAGCGCGGCGAGCGCGGCGGTGTCGGCGGCCGCGAGGGCGCGTCCGGCGGCGGCGTCGAAGGCGGCGGCGCGCTCGTCGAGGTAGCCGGGGGCCTTGAGGGTGCGGCAGGCGCTGCCGTCGCCCAGGACGAGGAGGGCGACGCGCTCCTCGCGCGCGGCGAGGCGGCGGCCGGCCTCCAGGCACTGCGCGGGGGCGAGGTCCGCGGCCACCGCCAGGCCTTCGAGCGGGGCGGCGCCCCAGCGGGCGTGTTCGAGCAGCCAGGCGCCGACGGCGAGCGGTGCGGGCAGCGGGCGGGGGGTGCCCCCGTCCCCGTCCCCGTCCCCTTCCCCCAGTCGTACGTCGGCCGCGACGCCGAAGCCGCGGAAGCTGCCGGGACTGCCCTGGGGGTAGGGGCCGGCGGCGTCCGGGGTGTCGGCGGAGCCGATGACGACCAGCAGGTCGGGGCGGGACGCGGCGAGCACCGCGAGGGCGTCGGAGCAGGCGGTGCGGGCGTCGCCGAGTTCGGCGGCGGCCCCTGCGGCGACCGCGGGCACGAGCAGTGGCGGGGCGGGGCAGACGGCAGCGGCTACGAGCATGCCCCGACCCTATCCGCCGCCCCCACCCCGAGCCCCGCCCGGACCCCGCGCCTCAATCGTCGGCGGGGCTGGATGTGCCGGACCCCCGCCCAAGGGGTGGGCGGGCTGGAACGGCCCCCGGCTGAGGCGGCGGCGGAGCCGCCTGGGCTTCCGGGGCGCTGCCCCGGGACCTGCGCCTCAAACGCCGGCGGGGCTGAGTTGCCGGGCTCCCGTCCCACGTGTCGGCGGGAGCCGGCGCCTCGGACGGCGGCGGGTCAGGACGTGATGCCGCAGGACGGGGTGGTCGTCGGGAGTGGGGCCGGGGCGCCTACCGTCGGGAGGCCCAGCATGACGCCCTTCGGCTGCGGGGCCGCGTTGCGCTTCTCCCAGGCGTCGCCGGCCCGGGTGCGGCGCACCGACTCCGTCGGGCCCTCGGCCAGCAGGTGGTGCGGGGCCGCGTACGTGATGGAGACCGTGACCACGTCGCCGGGCCGGACCTCCTGCTCCGGCTTCGTGAAGTGGACCAGGCGGTTGTCGGGGGCGCGGCCGGAGAGGCGGTGCGTGGCGCCGTCCTTGCGGCCCTCGCCCTCCGCGACCATGACCTCGAGGGTCCGCCCGACCTGCTTCTTGTTCTCCTCCCAGGAGATCTCCTCCTGGAGGGCGACCAGCCGCATGTAGCGGTCCTGGACGACCTCCTTCGGGATCTGGCCGTCCATGTCGGCGGCAGGGGTACCCGGGCGCTTGGAGTACTGGAAGGTGAACGCACTCGCGAAGCGGGCCTCGCGGACCACGTGCATCGTCTGCTGGAAGTCCTCCTCGGTCTCGCCGGGGAAGCCCACGATGATGTCGGTGGAGATCGCCGCGTGCGGGATCGCGGCCCGCACCTTCTCGATGATGCCGAGGAAGCGCTCCTGCCGGTACGAGCGCCGCATCGCCTTCAGGATCGGGTCCGAGCCCGACTGCAGCGGCATGTGCAGCTGCGGCATGACGTTCGGCGTCTCGGCCATGGCGGCGATCACGTCGTCCGTGAAGTCGCGCGGGTGCGGGGAGGTGAAGCGGACCCGCTCCAGCCCCTCGATCTGCCCGCAGGCCCGCAGCAGCTTGCTGAAGGCCTCGCGGTCGCCCAGGTCGGAGCCGTACGCGTTCACGTTCTGGCCGAGCAGGGTGATCTCGGCGACGCCCTCGGCGACCAGGGCCTCGACCTCGGCGAGGATGTCGCCGGGCCGGCGGTCCTCCTCCTTGCCGCGCAGCGCCGGGACGATGCAGAAGGTGCAGGTGTTGTTGCAGCCGACGGAGATCGAGACCCAGGCGGCATACGCGGACTCGCGCCGGGTCGGCAGCGTGGAGGGGAAGGCCTCCAGCGACTCGGCGATCTCGATCTGCGCCTCCTGCTGCACGCGGGCGCGCTCCAGCAGGACCGGCAGCTTGCCGATGTTGTGCGTACCGAAGACGACGTCGACCCACGGGGCCTTCTTGACGATCGTGTCGCGGTCCTTCTGCGCGAGGCAGCCGCCGACGGCGATCTGCATGCCGGGGCGCTTGGTCTTCATCGGGGCGAGCCGGCCGAGGTTGCCGTACAGCTTGTTGTCGGCGTTCTCGCGGACGGCGCACGTGTTGAACACCACGACGTCGGCGTCGCCGTCGGAGCCTTCGGGGGCCCGGGTGTAGCCGGCGTCTTCCAGCAGTCCGGAGAGTCGCTCGGAGTCGTGCACGTTCATCTGGCACCCGTAGGTGCGCACCTCGTATGTTCCCTTGACGTCCACTGCCGTGCTCCGGTCGCTGCTGCTGGTCATGGAACAAGGGTAGGCGGTTGCCGGAGGCCCTCCGGACGCCCGCCGCAGGCCCCTGCTGCCGGGCGGCCCGTGACAGGTCGGCGCGACGGTGGCAGGATCGCGCCCATGGCTCACGTTCCGCCCCGTTTCGGCAGGCGCACCGCCCTGTGGGGGCTGGTGGCCGTGCTCGCCGTGCTCGGGCTGCTCGTGTGGTGGCTGCGGCCCTTCGGGGAACCGGAGCTGAAGGGCGACCTGACGTTCAGCACGGGGGTGCGCACGGGCGTCTACCACCTCTACGGCCAGCTGCTGGAGCAGGCGCTCGCGCGGGACATGCCGGGGGTCCGGGTCCGGCTGGAGACGAGCCAGGGCTCGCAGGAGAACCTGCAGCGGGTGGCGTCGGGGCAGGCCGATTTCACGATCGCGACAGCGGACGCGGTGTCCAAGTACCGGGCCGACGGCAAGCCGGGCGCGGAGCAATTGCGCGGCTGCGCGCGGCTGTACGACGACTACGTGCAGCTGGTCGTGCCGGCGGGCTCTCCGGTGCAGTCGGCCCGCGACCTGCGGAACAAGCGGGTCGCGATCGGCCAGCCCGGCTCGGGCGTGCGCCTGATCTCGGAGCGGCTGCTGACGGCGGCCAAGCTGGACCCGGCGCGGGACATCACCCCGGTGTCCATCGGCATCGACACCATGCCGGCGGAGCTGGAGGCGGGGCGGATCGACGCGTTCTTCTGGTCCGGGGGCCTGCCGACGAACGCGGTGCGGGAGCTGTCGGAGCGGTTCGACATCCGGCTCGTGCAGCTCGGTGACCTGGTGGAGGCGCTGCAGGGCAGCGGGAGCCCGGCGCGGTACTACCGGGCGGCGGTGATGCCGCAGGACGCGTACACACGGGCGCGCAACACCTCGTCGGTGGCGACGCTGGCGGTGCCGAACCTGCTGGTGACGACCGAGGACACCGATCCGGAGCTGACGGAGCAGTTCACGCGCACGGTGATCAACAGGCGCGACAAGATCGGACACCAGGTGCACGCGGCGCAGCTGGTGGACCTGCGCACGGCGATCTACACGGACCCGCTGGACCTGCACGAGGGCGCCCGGCGGTACTACCGCTCGGTCAAGCCCTGACCCGGCCCGGCCCGGACCGACCGGGCGCGGGGGTGCCCGTCACCCCGCCGCCAGCAGCATGATCGCCGCTGCGGCCGCGCCGATCAGACCCGCGTGGGTGCCCAGGGTGGCCGGGACCACCTCCAGACCGCGGGTGAAGGACAGCGCGGCGTAGTCGGCGAGGTGGCGTCGGATCGGTGCGAGGAGGGTGTCGCCGGAGGTGGCGACGCCGCCGCCGATGACCGCGATGTCCGTCTCGACGAGGGTGGCGGTGGCCGCGATGGCGGCGGCCAGGGCGCGCCCGGCGCGGTCGAAGGCGGCAAGGGCGACGGGGTCCCCGGCCCCGGCGGCCGCGGCGACTCCCGCCGCGGTGGCGTCGCCGTCGGGGGTCCAGCCCTGGGCCAGGGCCCACCGGGCGATGGCAGTGCCCGAGGCGAGGGATTCCACGCAGCCGTACCCGCCGCACACGCACCGCTCGCCGTCGAAGGCGACGCTGATGTGCCCGATGTGGCCCGCGTTGCCGGTGGGGCCGGGGTGGAGCCGGTTGTTCAGCACGAGCCCGCCGCCGACGCCGGTGGAGACCACCATGCACAGGGCGTTGGCCCGGCCCCGGGCCGCGCCCAGCCAGTGCTCCGCGGCGGTCATGGCCACGCCGTCGCCGACGAGCACGGTGGGGACGGGGGCGCCATGGCGGGCGAGTTCGGCCGCGATGCGCTCGCGGACCGGGTAGTCGCGCCAGGCGCCGATGTTGACCGGGCTGACGGTGCCTCGGGAGGCGTCGACGGGGCCCGCGCTGCCGATGCCGCAGCGGGCCGCCGAGGCCCACAGCGGAGATCCGGCCAGCTCGGCGACGACTTCGGCGACGGCGGCGAAGACCCCCTCGGCGTCCGCGTCCCGGGGGGTGGGGCGGCGGGTGGCGGCGGTCATCGTGCCGTCGGGCCGGACCAGTGCGCCGGCGATCTTCGTGCCCCCGATGTCGATCGCCACCGTGGGGCCGGTGGCCGCGGCGGCTCCGACGGCGCGGGAGGGCGAGGCGGCGGGGCGGGGAGTGGTCACGGCGGCGCTCCAGGACGGGGTCGACTTCAGTATGCGGCCGGGGGCGGGGCCGTACTCTCCCGGGGCTCCAGCCGCGGCTGCTCGCCCTCCCGGGCCCGCGGCGGGCCTCCGGCCAGTACGGCGAGCAGCTCCTCGGCGGCGAGCCGGCCGAATCCGGCGGTGTCCCGGACGAGCGCGGTCAGCCGCGGGTGGGTGACGCGGCACAGCGCGGAGTCGTCCCAGGCGACGATCGAGAGCCGGCCGGGGACGGGGATGCCGAGCTCGGCGGCGACGGCGGTGCCGGCGACCGCCATCACGTCGTTGTCGTAGACGAGCGCGGTGGGCGGCGCGGATTCGGCGAGGACCCTGCGGGTGGCGGCCGCGCCCTCGGTGTCGGAGTAGTCGGTGACCACGGAGCGGACCTCCCGCGGGCCCAGCCCGCGCGCCGCGGCCTCGGCGCGCAGCGAGGCGATGCGGCGGGCGGTGTGGGCGAGGCCGGGCAGGCCCGCGACGTGCACGATCCGGCGGTGGCCCAGCCCGTACAGGTGGTCGAGGACCCGCGCCATGGCCCGGGCGTCGTCGGCCCACACCGACGACAGGGGGCCCAGGGCGCCCGTACCGCCGACCAGGACGGCGGGCAGGCCGAGGCGGTCGAGGAGCTCCGGGCGCGGGTCGTCGGTGCGCGGGTCGACGACGAGGACCCCGTCGACGCGGCGTTCGGCCCACCAGCGGCGGTGGACGGCGCACTCGGCCTCGATGCCGTCGACGACCTGGAAGAGCAGGGCGGTCCGGGCGGCGGAGAGCACCTCCTGGATGCCGGAGACCAGTCGGAGGAAGAAGGACTCGGCCCCGAGGGTGTGCGCGGGGCGGGCGAGGACCAGCCCGACGGTGCCGGAGCGCTCGCCGGACAGGGCGCGGGCGGCGCTGTTGGGCTGCCAGCCGAGCTCCTCGGCGACGGCGCGGATCCGGGCGCGGGTCTCCCGCGAGACGCCCGGCCGGTCGTTGAGCGCGAAGGAGACGGCGCTCTCGGAGACTCCGGCCCGGCGGGCGATGTCCTTGATGGTGGGTCTGCGGGCCATGTCCTGGCTGCCTGCCTGCCTCGTCCCTCGGGTACGCCGCAATGGCCGCCGTCCATTTCGGCGCGCTTCCTTGTGCCGCGCCATGGCTCGGGTGGAGCTAAACCGCATTAGTCGCCTTAGCTTCGGGCGGGTACGGCCCTTGTGTCAACGGGGCTGAAGCGCATAAGTGGCAAGCGGGCGCTGCCTTCTGACATTCCCTCCGCGGCGGCCGGACCTTGGCGGCAATGGCGCTGTTGACGTGTCCGCGCACGGCCCGGAACGTTGGGGCGTCCGGCGAATTCCCCTGAACTCTCGGGACCTTCCATGTACGACGGCACCGTCGTTCCCCCGCCCGCCCGAACCCTCCGTTTCGGCGCCAACTACACCCCCTCGCGCGGCTGGTTCCACCACTGGCTCGACTTCGACCTCGCCGAGGTGGGGGCCGACCTCGACTCGATCGCCGCGCTGGGCCTGGACCACGTCCGGGTCTTCCCGCTGTGGCCTCTGTTCCAACCGAACCGGACGCTGATCCGGCCGCGCGCCGTCGAGCAGTTGGTCGCGCTCGCCGACGCGGCGGCCGAGCGCGGCCTCGACGTCGCCGTGGACGGGCTCCAGGGCCACCTGTCGAGCTTCGACTTCCTGCCCGCGTGGACCGGGACCTGGCACCGGCGCAGCATCTTCACCGACCCGGAGGTGGTGGCCGGGCAGGAGGAGTACCTGCGCACCCTGGCCGCCGCCCTCGCCGACCGGCCCAACTTCCTGGGGCTCACCGTCGGCAACGAGGTCAACCAGTTCTCCGACTCCCCGCACCCCGACCCGGACCGGATCACCCGCGAGCAGGCGGGGCGCTGGCTGCAGCGGATGCTGGCCGCCTGCGAGCGCGGGGCGCCGGGCCGGTTCCACCTGCACGCCGCGTACGACGCCGCCTGGTACCGGGACGGGCACCCCTTCACGGCGGCCCAGGCGGCCCGGCTCGGCGCGGCGACCGCCGTGCACGCGTGGGTGTTCAACGGCACCGCCCAGCGGTACGGGCGCACCGGCACGGCGACCGAGCAGTACGCCGCGTACCTGATCGAGCTGTCCAAGGCCTGGGCGGCGGACCCGCACCGGCCGGTGTGGCTCCAGGAGGTGGGCGCGCCCGCGCCGCTGATCCCGCCCGAGCACGCGGCCGCGTTCACCGGCGCCACCCTCGCGGGGGCGCTGGACTGCCCGGGCCTGTGGGGGGTGACCTGGTGGTGCTCGCACGACGTGTCGCGGGAGCTCGCCGATTTCCCGGAGCTGGAGTACGGGCTCGGCCTGCTCACCAACGACCGCCGGACCAAGCCGGCCGGCGCGGCCGTCGCCCGGATCGCCGCCGAGTGGCGCGGGCGGGAGCACCGGCCGCCGGTACGGTCCACCGCGCTGGCCGTGGACGTCGGCGGGGCGGAGGCGGCGCCGCGGCGCTCGGTGTGCGCGCCGGGCGGCGCGTTCTTCGAGGCGTGGGCGGCGCTGGCCGCCGCCGGGGTCCGCCCGGCGGTGGTGCTGGCGGAACAGGCGGAGGACCCGGCCCACCTGTCGTCCCGCGGCATCACGGAGGTCCTCCGCGTCCGCGACGTCACCTGACCCCGCGGCCCCGACACCCCGCGGCCCCGACACCCCGCAGCCCGGACGGCCCCCGCGACCCGGCGGCCCCGAGCTCACGACCCCGGAGCACGCACGCCCCACACCCCGACCCCTCCCCCGAGGAGCCCCATGTCCGAGACCGGCAGCGGCGCCGACGCTCGTACCGCCGCCCCCGCCCCCTCCCCAGCGCCCTCCTTACGCCCGACCCGGCGCGGCCTGCTCGCCGCAGGGGCCGGTGCCGGGGCCGCGGCCCTGCTGGGCGCGCCGGCCCACGCAGCCCATGCGGCACAGGCCGCGCAGGCCGCCCCGGGTCCCGCTGCCGCGCCCCCGGCCGGCCCGGCCCCGTACGCCTCCTACTGGTTCCCCGACTCGCTCCCCCACGGCACCCCGGGCCCCGGCATCGTGTGGCGCTCGCTCCGGCAGTGGAGCCCCGCGTCGGATCCCGACCTCGCCCACAACACCGCCACCGTGCCGCTCGCCGAGCGGTTCACGCCGGTGCCCCCGCACCCCCAGGTCCGGGCGGGGCAGGCCCGGATCGCCTCGCTCGTCTCGTTCGGGCCGACCTCCCAGAACCCCTCGCAGGGCTCCGCGACCGCCGACACGTACGCGCTCACGCACTGGGCGTACCTCGATGAACTGGTCTTCTGGGGCGGCTCCGCCGGCGAGGGGATCGTCCTCGCGCCGAACGCGCCGGTCGTCGACGCCGCCCACCGCAACGGCGTCCGCGTCCTCGGCACCGTCTTCCTGCCGCCCGTCGCGTACGGCGGCGACCTGCAGTGGACCCGCGAGCTGGTGCAGCGCGACGCCCTCGGCCGGTTCCCGGTCGCCGAGAAGCTCGCCGAGGTGGCGGCCGCGTACGGCTTCGACGGCTGGTTCGTGAACGCCGAGACCGACGGCGGGGACAGCGCGCTCGCGACCCGGATGCGGGAGTTCCTGCGCGCCCTGCGGGCGGCCGGCGCGCCCCGGGACCTGCGGATCACCTGGTACGACGCGATGAACAGCACGGGCCGCGTCGGCTGGCAGGGCGCCCTGAACCAGCTCAACCAGGACTTCTACGAGGACCGGTCGGGCCCGGTCGCGGACACCGTGTTCGTGGACTTCCGCTGGAGCGCCGCGAGCCTGGCCGCCTCCGGGGCGCTCGCCGACCGGCTGGGCCGCAGCCGCCACGAGCTGTGGGCCGCGGTCGACACCGAGTCCCGCGGCTGGGACTGCGCGGTGGACTGGGAGGCGATCGTCCCGCGCGGCCGCGACCACGTCGTCAGCTACGGCTTCTACCGCCCCGAATGGACCCGCGACCACCTCGCCGACCGCTCCCCCGGCGCCTTCCACCGGGCAGACGACCGGTTCTGGACGGGTGAGTCCCTCGATCCGGCCCGGCCCTCGCCCTCACCCACGGGGGGCTGGCGCGCCCCCGCCACCGTCGTCGCCGACCGGTCCACCGTCTGCGCCCTCCCCTTCGCCTGCGCCTTCAACACCGGCCACGGCGAGCGCTGGTACGAGGACGGCCGCGTCACCTCCGACACCCCCTGGAGCCACCTCGGCCTGCAGGACCGCCTCCCCGGCCGCCGCTGGGTCGTGGAGACCGCCGGACGGCGCCCCGAGGTCACCCTCGACTTCGCCCGGGCGTGGCGCGGCGGCTCCAGCCTGCTCGTGGCGGGCCCGCTCACCGCGCCGGCCGCGGTGGGCCTGCACTGCACCCGCCTGGCGCTGCCCCGCCACGCCGTGCTGGAGCTGGTGCACACCGCCGAGCCGGGCTCCGCGCCGGTGCGGGTCGAGGTCGGGGTGGCCGTGCGCGAGCCGGCCGCTGCGGGGCAGCCGGTCCCGTACACCTGGTTCGCGGCGGACACCGCCGGTCCGGGCGACGGCTGGCGCACGGCGCGGGTGAGCCTCGCGCCGCTGGCGGGCCGGACCGCGTACGGGCTTGCCGTACGGATCACGGCGCGCGGGACGAGAGCGGTGTCCTGGCGGGTCGGCGCCGTGTCGGTGCGCGACACCGCCGCCGGTCGGCGCCCGTCGGCTCCGGATGCCCTGACGGTGGACGCCGCGGCCCGGGCGGACGGCGCGGCCGCGCTCCGGCTGTCGTGGCGGCGGGGGGCCGGCCCGGTCCGCCACCACGAGCTGCACCGGCTGCTCCCGGACGGCACCCGCCGCTTCCTCGGCGGCACCTGCGGCACCGCCCTGTACCTGCCCTCGGTCGTGCGCGCCGGCCGGGAGCGGGCGGCGGTCTTCGAGGTGCGGGCCGTCGACGAGCTGTACGCGGCCTCCGCGCCGGCCCGCACCACGCTCAGCTGGACGGCGGGCTGAGCGCCGCCTCCTGCCTCTCCTGCCTCATCCGCCGTGCGGGGCGCTGCGCGGCACGGCCACCGTCACCTTCAGCCCGTGCGGCGGGTTCGTCTCGTACGCGAGGGAGCCGCCGCCCGCGGCGAGCAGTGCCCGGGAGATCGACAGGCCGAGGCCGGAGCCCTTGATGTTCTGGTGGCGGCCGCTGCGCCAGAACCGGTCGCCGACGCGGAGCAGCTCCTCCTCGGTCAAGCCGGGGCCCCGGTCGGCGACGACGACGTGGACGGAGGATCCGGCCGCGGCGACGGACACCTCGACCTCCTCGCCGGCCGGGGTGAACTTCAGGGCGTTGTCGATCACGGCGTCGAGGGCGCTGGACAGGGCGACGGGGTCGGCCCATCCGGTGACGGCGGTGCGGCCCGTCCCGGTGAGCCGTACGCCCTTCTCCTCGGCGTAGGGCCGCCAGGCGGCGACCCGCTCGGCGGTCAGCGCCCCGATGTCGGTGAGGGTGAGCTCGGCGGAGGCGTGCTCGGCCAGCGCCAGGTCCAGCAGGTCGTCGAGGACCTGGGCCAGCCGCTTGCCCTCGGTGCGCACCGAGGCGATCTCCTCGTTTCCCTCGGGCAGCTCGAGGGCGAGCAGCTCGATCCGCAGGAGCAGCGCGGCGAGCGGGTTGCGCAGCTGGTGGGAGGCGTCGGCGACGAAGGCCCGCTGCTGCTCCAGGACCTCTTCCACGTTGTCGGCCATCTCGTTGAACGAGCGGGCGAGCCGTCTGAGTTCCGGCGGCCCGCTCGCGGCCGCGACGCGCGAGTTCATCCGGCCGGTGGCGATGCCGTGGGCGGCGGCGTCCAGGGTCCGGACGGGCTTGAGGACCCAGCGGGTGAGCTGGAGGGCGGCGCCGAAGGCCAGCAGCATGGCGGCGGCCAGCCCGGCGATGATGATGAGCCAGCCTTTCAGGATCCGGGCGCGCATCTGGTCGGTCGGCGATTCGGTGACGACGACGGCGACGACGTCGCCGTCGAGGACGACCGGGGAGGCGACGAGGAGTTTGCCGTGCGTCTGCCAGGGCCAGACCTGCGCCGGGTCGTGGCTGCGCCGCCCGGCGAGGGCCTCCTCGAAGGCCCGGCGGCCCTCGCCCTCCTCGGGCAGCTGCCACCAGCCGGGGGCCCGGACCATGGCGTTGTCGTCGCGGTAGAAGATGCCCACGCGGATGCCGTACAGCTCCTGGTAGCGGGCGAGTTCGAGCTGGAGGGTGTCGCGGCGGTCGGCCGCTCCGCTGCTGCCCGAGCCCTCCGCGTCGATGACGAACTGGGCCAGGGCGGCGAAGCGGGCGCTGTCGTCGATCCGGTCGACCACCACCGCCTGCTGCTGGCCGGCGGCCAGGCTGACGGCGAGGGGGAAGCCGAGGGCGAGGAGCACGCCCGCCATCAGGACGACGAGCAGCGGGAGCAGCCGGGCGCGCACGGCCGGGGCCCGCTAGGGAGCGGCGGGGGTGACGAGCCGGTAGCCCACCCCGCGGACGGTCTCGATGAGGGCGGGCATGCGCAGCTTGGACCGCAGCGACGCCACGTGCACCTCCAAGGTCCGCCCGGTCCCCTCCCAGCTGGTGCGCCACACCTCGCTGATGATCTGCTCGCGGCGGAAGACGACGCCGGGGCGCTGCGCGAGCAGGGCCAGCAGGTCGAACTCCTTGCGGGTGAGCGGGACGTCGGTGCCGTCGACGCTGACCCGGCGGGTGGGCAGCTCGATGCTGACCGGGCCGAGCCGGACCACGGCCGGGACGCCGGACGCGGCGGCGGCCGCCTCCTCGGAGGCGCCGGTGCGCCGGGCGACGGCGTGGATGCGGGCGAGGAGCTCGCCGGTGTCGTACGGCTTGACCACGTAGTCGTCGGCGCCCATGTTCAGTCCGTGGATGCGCGAGCGCACGTCGGAGCGGGCGGTGACCATGATGACGGGGGTCGAGGTGCGCTTGCGGATCCTGCCGCACACCTCGTAGCCGTCCTGGTCGGGCAGGCCGAGGTCGAGCAGGACCACGCCGAAGGGCGGGGCTCCGGCGGGCAGCAGGGCCTGCAGCGCCTCCTCGCCGCTGCGGGCGTGCGTCACCTGGAAGCCGTGCCGGGCGAGGATCGCGGACAGGGCGGCGGCGACGTGGTCATCGTCCTCGACGAGCAGCAGTCTCATTGCGTCCCCCTTCCTTGATCCGGTCCTTGCCGGAGGTCGATCGCGGCCCCGGTCGAGGGCCACCATGCATCCACGCCGATGCAGCGTCCCACGTCAAGGCCGTTCGGGTCCGGCGCGTCTTCCGTTATGTACCCGGTACGAGCGGTGTGGCCCAGGCTCCCGCGCCGCGCACGCAGCGTATCGGGGCGAGGCCGTTTCGTTATGCTCAATTCTCCCTCAGATGTGATGACGGTGTGAGCGACTCGTCACTACTGTCCTGCCAACCGAGGAGGACGGAGCAAGAGGCCGATGAGCGGAGATTCAGTGACCGAGGACGTGAAGGACGCGGCGCCCGCCGCCGACGACCTGGTCGTACTGAGCAACGTCAACAAGCACTTCGGCGCGCTGCACGTGCTTCAGGACATCGATCTGAGCATTGCCCGTGGTGAGGTCGTCGTGGTGATCGGTCCCTCGGGGTCCGGCAAGTCCACGCTGTGCCGGACGATCAACCGCCTGGAGACGATCGACTCGGGCACGATCACGATCGACGGCAAGGAACTGCCCTCGGAGGGGCGGGAGCTGGCCCGGCTGCGCGCCGACGTCGGCATGGTCTTCCAGTCCTTCAACCTCTTCGCGCACAAGACGGTCCTGCAGAACGTGATGCTGGGCCAGATGAAGGTCCGCAAGACGGACCAGGCCACGGCCGCGAAGAAGGCGCAGGCCCTGCTGGACCGGGTGGGTGTCGGAACACAGGCCGACAAGTACCCGGCGCAGCTCTCCGGCGGCCAGCAGCAGCGCGTGGCGATCGCCCGCGCGCTGGCGATGGACCCGAAGGTGATGCTCTTCGACGAGCCGACCTCGGCCCTCGACCCGGAGATGATCAACGAGGTGCTGGAGACCATGCAGCAGCTCGCCGCCGAGGGCATGACGATGGTCGTCGTCACGCACGAGATGGGCTTCGCCCGGTCCGCGGCCAATCGGGTCGTCTTCATGGCCGACGGAAAGATCGTCGAAGAGGCCGAGCCCGAGCAGTTCTTCAGCAACCCGCGCAGTGACCGCGCCAAGGACTTCCTTTCGAAGATCCTGCACCACTGACGGCTTCGTCTGGTAGTGATCCCGTGGCGGCTCAGAGCACGTGTGTCGTCGCTCGTCGTCCAACAACGTCTCATCCGAGGGAAGTTCACCATGAAGGTTTTCAAGGCCGGCGCGGCCGCTGCCGTGGCCGTCGTCCTCTCGCTGACCGCGACCGCGTGCGGCGGCGGTGGCGGTGACAAGGCCGCCGAGGGCGGCAAGGACAAGATCGTCATCGGCATCAAGTACGACCAGCCGGGCATGGGTCTGAAGACCCCGGACGGCAAGTTCACCGGCTTCGACGTCGACGTGGCGACCTACGTGGCCAAGGAGCTCGGCTACAAGCCCGAGCAGATCGACTTCAAGCAGGCCGTCAGCGCCGAGCGCGAGAACCTGATCGCCAACGGCGACGTGAAGCTCGTCGTCGGGACCTACACGATCAACGACAAGCGCAAGGCGCGCGTCGACTTCGCCGGCCCGTACTTCCTGGCCCACCAGGACCTGCTGGTCCGCGCCGACGACAACTCGATCACCAAGGCCGAGGACCTCAACAAGAAGAAGCTCTGCTCGGTCACCGGCTCGACCTCCGCGCAGAACGTCAAGACCAAGCTGGCCCCCGAGGCCGACCTGCAGCAGCTGGGCGGCTACTCCGAGTGCCTCACGGGCCTGGAGAACGGTTCCGTCGACGCCCTGACCACGGACAACTCGATCCTGGCCGGCTACGCCGCGCAGGAGAAGAACAAGGGCAAGTTCAAGCTGGTCGGTCTGAAGCTCAGCGACGAGCCCTACGGCATCGGTCTGAAGAAGGGCGACAAGGACCTCCAGACCAAGGTCAACGCCGCGCTCAAGAAGATGGTCGAGGACGGCTCCTGGCAGAAGGCGGTGGACGCCAACCTCGGCCCCGCCGGCTACAAGGCCGAGCCGGCCCCGCAGATCACCGAAGGCAGCTGATTCATCGGTGAGGTGCGCCGCCGCCCCGCCTGCCGCGGGCGGCGGCGCACCTCACCGGCCATCCTGGGGAGAGCGCAGGGCAACGTGTTCGACTTTCTTACTTCCGGGCAGTACGACGTGCTCGGGGCCTTCTGGGTGACGGTGCAGCTCACCCTCTACTCAGCGGTCGGGTCCCTGATCTGGGGCACGATCCTGGCCGGGATGCGGGTCAGCCCCGTCCCGATCATGCGGTCCTTCGGCACCGCGTACGTCAACGTCGTGCGCAACACGCCGCTGACCCTGCTGATCATCGGCTGCTCGCTGGGACTCAACCAGACGCTGAAGATCACGCTCGGCGGCGAGAACTTCAAGGAGATCGGCTTCCGCCTCGCGGTCCTGGGCCTGATCGCCTACACCGGCACGTTCGTCTGCGAGGCGCTGCGCTCGGGCATCAACACCGTGCCCGTGGGGCAGGCCGAGGCCGCCCGCGCGCTGGGGCTGAGCTTCTTCCAGGTGCTCACGCTCATCGTGCTCCCCCAGGCCTTCCGGGCGGTCATCGCGCCGCTCACCAACGTACTCATCGCCCTCACCAAGAACACCACGGTGGCGGCGACCATCGGCGTGGCCGAGGCGGCCCTGCTGATGAAGGAAATGCTGGAGAACGAAGCGGACGCGCTCTTCGCGGTCTTCGCGGTCTTCGCTCTCGGCTTCGTCCTGCTGACCCTGCCCACCGGCCTGCTGCTGGGCTGGGTGGCCAAGCGAGTGGCGGTGAAGCGATGAGCTCCGTTCTGTACGACACCCCCGGCCCCAAGGCCAAGGTCCGCAACTGGCTCTACACCGCCGGCTTCGTGGTGGTCCTCGCGCTGGTCCTGTGGTGGGTGCTGTCCCTGATGGCCGAGCAGCACCAGCTCGACGCCGACAAGTGGACCCCGTTCGTCACGGACAGCCAGATCTGGACGACGTTCCTGCTGCCCGGCCTCGGTGAAACCCTCAAGGCAGGCCTGATCGCCATGGTGATCGCGCTGCCGCTGGGCGCGCTCCTCGGCATCGCCCGGCTCTCCGATCACGCGTGGGTGCGCATCCCGGTCGGCGCGGTCGTGGAGTTCTTCCGCGCCATCCCGGTCCTGATGCTGATGATCTTCAGCTCCGCGCTGTACGTGATGCTCGGAACCGTCAGCTCCGACCTGCGCCCCCTGTACGCAGTCGTCACCGGCCTGGTCCTGTACAACGCCTCGGTCATTGCCGAGATCGTCCGGGCCGGCATCCTGTCGCTGCCACGCGGCCAGACCGACGCGGCCAAGGCGATCGGCATGCGCAAGGGCCAGATCATGACGTACGTCCTGGTCCCGCAGGCCGTCACGGCGATGCTGCCCGCGCTGGTCAGCCAGCTCGTGGTGATCCTCAAGGACACCGCGCTCGGCGGCGCGGTCCTCGGCTTCGCCGACCTGATGTCGATGAACCGGCAGATCTCCGCCAACTACAGCAACACCATCGCGACCATGGTCGTTATCGCCCTGATCTACATCGCGGTGAACTTCACCCTGACCGCCCTGGCCTCCTGGCTGGAGAAGCGCCTGCGGACCTCGAAGAAGGGCACCGGCGCCGTGGTCGAGGCCGATGTCGCCGAGGTCGACGCCGGCGGCGCGGCCGGCGTGGGCAAGGCTCCCTGACACCCGGTCAGTACACTGGCGTGGCACATGTGGTGCGGCGGATCTCATCCGCCGCACCACACGCACACCCGGGACCGGGGGTCACTTGACGCAGGCACCTCCAGTGGGTTGCATACGTTCTGTGATCACATACCGGACATCGGGAGCCGCATCATGGACCCGGTGATCGTCGTCGGTTCGGGGCCGGTCGGGCTGTCGCTGGCCCTGGCCCTGGCCGGGCAGGGCGTGCCCTCCGTCGTGCTCGACGAGGGCCCCGGCAAGGACCTGCCCCGGCCCGCCCGCACCGTCGTGCTGCACGCCGACACCGCCGCGATGGCCGAGCGCCTGGGCTGTGCGACCCTGCGCGACGAGGGCGCCCCCTACGCGGCCTGGCGCACCATGCGGCGCGGCCGCGACACCGGCCGGATCACCTTCGACGAGGGCCCGGCCCCGCTGCACCTGCCCCAGCACGCCCTGGCGCGCGGGCTGCGGGCCGCCGCTGCCGCGCATCCGCTGGTCCAGCTGGTCACCGACAGCAAGGTGGACTCCCTGGAGCAGGACGACCGCGGGGTCACCGCCCACACCCGGGGTGCGGAGACCACCTGGTGGCGCGGGAGTTTCCTGGTCGGCTGCGACGGGGCCCGCTCCACCGTGCGCAAGCTGCTCGGGATCCGCTTCCCCGGCCGGACCGCCGTCGAGCGGCACGCCGTGGCCGCGCTGCGCACCGAACTCCCCTGGCCCGGCGAGGCCCTGCTGCACCGCGACCCGCCACAGGAGACCACCGCCCGGCCGCTGCCCGACGGGGTGTGGCGGCTGGACTGGCTGCTTCCCGGCCGCGGGGAACTCGTCACCCCCGATGCGCTGGTGACGCTGATCCGCGACACCCTCGCCGGGTGGTGCGGGGGCACCACACCCCCGTACGACCTCCTCGACACCGGGGTCCACACGCTGCACCACCGCCTCGCCCGCCGCTGGCGCGACCGCCGCGCCTTCCTCGCCGGGGACGCCGCCCACCTGCTCGGCGCCGCCGGCACCCAGGGCGTCGGGGAGGGGCTCCGGGACGCCGAGAACCTCGCCTGGAAGCTGGCCCTCGCCTGGCACCAGGGGGCTTCCGAAGCCCTGCTCGACAGCTACGAGGACGAGCGGCGCACCGCGGTCGCGGCCCGGCTGCGCGCAGCCGACCAGGCCGTGCCGGTGCTGCGCGGCGGGGGCGGGCTGCGGACCCTGCTGCCCGGTTCGGCCCGGGCGGGCGAGGCCCTGCTCACCGACGGGCACTTGGGGCGCGGGCCGCTGGGCGCGCCGCCCGCGTACGCCCCGCCCGTGGCCGTACGGGAGGTGCCGACGGCCACCGAGCCGGGGGGCGCCGTGGCGAACGTGCCGGTGTCGGCCCCCGACGGGTCCACCGTCCCGCTGCGCGACCTGCTGGGCCGCGGCCGACTGCTCGTCGTGCTGGTCGCGCCGGGCACCGGGGTGTGGGACCGGCGGCACTGGATGAGCGCCGGGCTGATGCCGCGGCTCGCGGCGGCCGTGAGCGCCCTGCCGGTGCGGGCGGAACTGCTGGTGGCCGACGGGTACCCGGGAGCCGAGGCCCACACCGTGCTGCTGGTCCGGCCGGACGGGCACCTGGCGGCCACCTTCGCAGGGGTGCGGCCCGCGGAACTCTACGAGGCGGCGGACTCCGTCCGCATGGGTGCGCCGGCGCCGCTCGACCGGTCGACCACGTCACCTTCCGCCGTGATCGATTGACCGTCCGGAGGTCCGCGTGCTTCACTCGCGGACATGACCGGCAACGACGTACGCCTGTGGCGGAGGGTCCACATGGACCTGGTCCGCTATGCGGGCTGCGTGTGTCGCCCTTCCTGCTGAATTCGCCCTTCCCCCGCGCTCCGCGCGCCCTTTCGCGAACCTTCAGGACGGTCACCTCCATGCCCGCACCCGCGCACGCCCCTGCCCGGAACACTGCCGACGACGCCCCCGCCCGGACGGCCGGCGGCGTCACGGCCGCCGAACTCCTCGACTTCGCCCTCCGCACGGCCGCCGATCCGGCCGTCATCGACTCCCTCCCCCTCGACCCCCAGGGCCGCACCTGGATCCGGCTGGACGGCCCCGGCGGCAGCGAGGCATGGGTGATCGGCTGGCCCCCGGGCACCGGCACGGGCTGGCACGACCACGCCGAGTCGCGCGGGGCGTTCGCCACGGCCCGCGGGCGCCTCACCGAGTACTCGCTCGCCGTCCGAATTCCCTCGGAGGGGTGGCGCAGCCTGGAGCTCGCGCCGGACGTGGACCGGACGCGCAGTCTGGGCGCGGGCACCGGGCGGGCCTTCGGGGAGCACCATGTGCACGAGGTGCTCAACGCATCTGCGGACGAGCACGCGGTCTCGGTGCACGCGTACTATCCGCCGCTGCCGCTGATCCGGCGCTACAGCCGTGTCGGACAGGTGCTCACCCTGGAGCACGTCGAGCGGGCGGAGGACTGGCAGTGAGCGCGACCCTGCCCCCGACGCCGCCGCTGGGCATCGACGCACACCTGGAGCAGGTCCGCTCCACGTACACCCGCGTGGGTGCCCGGGAGGCGTACGAGGCGTCCCTCGGCGAGGGCACCCTCCTGGTGGACATCCGCTACCAGGCCCTGCGGGAGCGGGACGGCTTGATCCCCGGGGCGCTGGTGATCGAGCGGAACGAACTGGAGTGGCGGCTCGACCCGCAGGGCTCGCACCGGGTCCCGGAGGCCGGGTCCCACGACCTCCGGATCATCGTGATCTGCAACGAGGGCTACGCCTCTTCGCTGGCCGCGGTGTCGCTGCACACGCTGGGGCTCCGCCGGGCCACGGATCTGGAGGGCGGCTTCCAGGCGTGGAAGGCGGCGGGGCTGCCGCTCACCGCCGCGGCTGCGCCGGCCCATCCATAATCCCGCCGGGGGCGGGCTACCGCTGCGCGGAGCCTTCCCCCACCCCGCCCCTTCCCGAAACCGGGGCTGCCCCGGACCCCGTTCGCCTCAAACGCCGGCGGGGCTGAAAAACCCGGGCGCTTCGCGCCCGGTGCGCTCAAACGCCGCGCGGGCTGGATTTATCCAGCCCCGCCGGCGTTTGAGGCGATGGGGGTCCCCCGGGCCGGGTGGGGGGCTACCTTGACGTGGCTACCCCCACCGGGCGGAGGCGGAGGGCCGAGCGGCCCGGGAGGGACGTGGCCGTCAGGGCCAGGAGGGCCGCCGCGGCCAGCACGGCCAGGTACGCCACCGGCCGCAGGGCAGGGGCGGCAACCCCGGTCATCCCGACGCTGAACGCGGTGAGCACGGCCAGCGCGATCCCCGACCCCAGCACCGCCCCGATCAGCAGCACGGCCACCGCCTCCGTCCGCAGCATGCGCAGCACCTGCCTCCGCTTGGCGCCGGCCAGCCTCAGCATCGCGAACTCCCGGAACCGCTCCGCGGTGGACATCGCAAGGGTGTTGACGACGGCGATCGCGGTGAAGGCGAGCACCAGCCCCATCGCCAGCAGGTTGATCCCGGCGCCGTCCTGCTGCCGCTTCGCCCGGGCCTCGTCGGCGTCGCGGGCCGTCAGCACGCCCACCCCGGGGGACGCGGCGACCGCGGCGGCGAGCTGCTCGCGCCCGACGCCCGGCTCGGCGGCCACGAGCACGGCCGAGGCCAGCGGGTTGTCCACGTGGGCCGCGACCAGCCGGTGCGGCAGCGTCAGGTCACCGAAGCCGAGGCCGCGCGCATAGACGGCGGAGACGGTGAGGGTGACCGGGGTGCCGTCGCCCAGGGTCAGGTCCAGCCGGCTGCCCGGCTTCAGGCCCAGTTGGTCGGCCGCCAGCTCGCTGACCGCGGCGCTGCCGTCTCCGAACCCGTCCAGGCTGCCGGCGGTGACGCTCGGGTCCCAGGTCCGGGTCAGCCCGGCGGGGGTGACCCCCTGGGCGGCGTACTTGGTCAGCCCCACCCGTACCGACGTGTGCACGATCTCGGTGGCGGCCGTGACCCCGGGGGTCCGGCGGACCCGGTCCGCGGCCTCGGCGGAGACGCCCGGCCCCTGGGCGGCCAGCACCCAGTCGGCCCTGACCCCGTCGCGGGCCTGCTGCCCTGCGGCGTGGCCCAGCGTCGGGGCGATGAACAGGACGGTGCAGGTCATGCCGATCAGCAGGGCGAGCGGTGTGACGGCGGAGGCCATCCGGGTGGCGTTGCCGCGCAGGTTTGCGGTGGCCAGGTGCCCGCTCGGGCCGGCGAGCCGCAGCGGCCCGGCGAGCAGCGCGGCCGCACCGCGCACGAGGAGCGGGCCGAGCAGGGAGACGGCTCCGGCGAGGACGATGACGGCGAGGAAGGCCACCGGGGTCGACGCCGGCTCGGTGCGCAGCGAGCTCAGCACCGCGACGAGGACGACGCCGCCGGCCAGGGTCAGCACGCCGATCGCGATCCGCATCCAAGCGGGCCTGGCCCGCTCGACGGCGGCTTCGGCGAGGGCCTCGGCCGGGCGGATGCGGGCGATGCGCCGGCCGGTGATCCGGGCGGCGGCCCAGGCGCCGAGGAGGGTGGCGCCGACGGCGGCGAACATCGGGAAGATCCCGGCGGTGCGCTCCAGGGTCGTGGGGACGATGCCGTGGTCGACGAACCGGCCGTGCAGCCAGGCGGCGAGCGGCAGCCCGGCGAAGGCACCGGCGACACCGGCGGCGAGGCCCACGACGAGTGCCTCGCGGCCGATCATGCGGCGCAGCTGGCGGGGGGTGGCCGCGATGGCGCGCAGCAGGGCGAGTTCGCGGTGGCGCTGCTGTACGGAGAGGGCAAAGGTGCCGACGACCACGAGGATCGCGACGAGCAGGGCGGTGCCGCCCATGGCGCCGCCCATGGAGACGAGCTTGATCCGGGCGCCGGCGGCGTCGAGGAACTCGACGGGTCCGCGCTCGTCACCCCGGCTGACCTGGGCACCGCTTCCCTGGAGCGCCTGCCGCACGCGTCCGGCGAGCGCGCCCGGGTCGACGCCGGGGGCCGGCAGGACGCCGATCGCGGTAACCTGCCCGTCGCGGGCGGCGAGCCGCTGTGCCTCGGTGTCGCTGAAGAACAGGGCGCTCTGCCGGTCGAGGCGGCCTCGGGCGGGTGCGGCGATCCCGCTGACCGTGTAGGCCTTGGGTTCGCCGGTGGCCTGGACGGTGAGCCGGCCGCCGGGGCGGATCCCTGCGCGGGCGGCCAGTTCACGGTCGACGACGACTTCGCCGCCGCCCTGGGGGGCGCGGCCCTCGGCGAGCGTGAACGGCGTGAGCGGCGCGGAGCTCCAGGCGTGCCCGTACGAGGGCTTCGCCCCGCCCGCTGTTCCGCCCGCTGTTCCGCCCGCCGCCCCGTCCGCGGCCTTGACCACGGGGAGGGCCTGGAAGGTGAGTTCGGGCACGGCCCGCTCGACCCCGGGCACGGCGCGGACGGTGTCCACGGCGGAGGCGGGGAGCCAGGCGCGTTCGGCGA
Organism: Streptomyces sp. NPDC032472; assembly: GCF_040636955.1. NCBI lineage: Bacteria > Bacillati > Actinomycetota > Actinomycetes > Kitasatosporales > Streptomycetaceae > Streptomyces > Streptomyces sp. NPDC032472. The sequence continues at coordinate 31,511 of NZ_JBEZVK010000011.1, read as the reverse complement.
CGGGCTTGGCCTTGTGCTTGGTCTTGGTCTTGCCCTTCTTCTCCTTGACCGTCGTGCGGTGCACGTTCTGGTCGGCGGAGACGACGACCGGGGCGGCCGCGTAGCGCTCGGTGGCGATCTTTCCGCGGAGTCCGGTTTCCAGGAGGGTGCCGCAGGCGGTGATGAGGGCCGCCGCACACAGGAGGGCGACGAATGCACCGAGGAAGCCGGCTTTGCGGCCCCTGATGGTCTGGAGGGCGAAACGCAGCATCATGCGGTCAACTCTGCTGCCGGGACGGGTTCCTGACAGTGGAGCACCCCGGCGTCTGCGCCCGGGGGCTACCCCTACCCCCCCGGGAGCGGGCGGCCGCGTGGTGGGCGCGGTCAGATCTCCGGGTACCCCAGGTCGTCGAGGTCGGCTTCCTCGCCCTCGGCCTCCAGCGCGCGGCGGACCACCCGCAGGGCCATGCCCTCCGGGTACCCCTTGCGGGCGAGCATCCCGGCGAGGCGCCGGATCCGCTTGTCCCGCTCCAGGCCGCGGGTGGAGCGGAGCTTGCGCTCCACGAGCTCCCGTGCGGTCTGCTCCTCCTGTTCGGAGTCGAGCTGTTCCAGGGCCTCCTGTACGAGGGAGGCGTTGACCCCCTTGGTGCGCAGCTCCTGGGCGAGGGCCCGGCGGGCGAGGCCGCGGCCTCGGTGGCGGGACTCGACCCAGGCGCCGGCGAACGCGGCGTCGTCGATCAGGCCCACCTCCTCGAACCGGGAGAGGACCTCCTGCGACACCTCCTCGGGGATGCCACGTTTGTCGAGGGCGTCCGCGAGCTGGCGCCGGGTGCGCGGCATCCCGGTGAGCAGGCGCAGGCAGATGGCCCGCGCCTGCTCCTCGGGAGTCTGGGGCGGCAGTTCCTGACGGCCCGGCCGGCCGTCGTCCCCGCCGCCCCGTTCCTGCTCGCGCACGGATCAGCTCTTGGCCGCGGCGGCCTTGGCCGTCGTCTTGGCCTTCGAGGCGGGGGCGGGCACGGCTGCACCGTCGGCAGGGGCGTCCGTCGCGGCGGCGGCCGCGGCGTCGGCGTCCTTGCGGACGACGCCCACGCCCAGCTTCTCCTTGATCTTCCGCTCGATCTCGTTGGCGAGGTCGGGGTTGTCCTTGAGGAAGTTGCGGGCGTTCTCCTTGCCCTGGCCGAGCTGGTCGCCCTCGTACGTGTACCAGGCGCCGGCCTTGCGGATGAAGCCGTGCTCGACGCCCATGTCGATCAGGCCGCCCTCGCGGCTGATGCCCTGGCCGTAGAGGATGTCGAACTCGGCCTGCTTGAAGGGCGGCGCGACCTTGTTCTTGACGATCTTGCAGCGGGTGCGGTTGCCGACCGCTTCCGTGCCGTCCTTCAGGGTCTCGATGCGGCGGATGTCGATGCGCACCGAGGCGTAGAACTTCAGCGCGCGGCCACCGGTGGTGGTCTCCGGCGAGCCGAACATCACACCGATCTTCTCGCGGAGCTGGTTGATGAAGATCGCGGTGGTCTTGGACTGGTTCAGCGCACCGGTGATCTTGCGGAGGGCCTGGCTCATCAGTCGGGCCTGGAGACCCACGTGCGAGTCGCCCATCTCGCCCTCGATCTCGGCCCGCGGCACGAGCGCGGCGACGGAGTCGATGACGATCAGGTCGAGCGCGCCGGAGCGGACCAGCATGTCCGTGATCTCCAGCGCCTGCTCGCCGGTGTCCGGCTGGGACAGGATGAGGTTGTCGGTGTCGACGCCCAGGGCCCGCGCGTACTCGGGGTCGAGCGCGTGCTCGGCGTCGACGAAGGCGACGGTGCCGCCGGCCTTCTGCGCGTTGGCCACGGCGTGGAGGGTCAGGGTCGTCTTACCGGAGGACTCCGGCCCGTACACCTCGACGACACGGCCGCGGGGCAGTCCGCCGACGCCCAGGGCGATGTCCAGTGCGGTCGACCCGGTGGGGATGACGTCGATGGGCTCGTTCGGCTTGTCGCCGAGGCGCATCACGGCACCCTTGCCGAATTGCCGTTCAATCTGTGCGAGCGCGGCGTCGAGAGCCTTCTCGCGGTCGGTGCCTGCCATGGGTTCCACCCGGTTTGCTTGAGTCGATCGCTTCACGCCATTGACGCTAACGCCTGCCACTGACAATGCGCTGCCACGCCCGGTTCGGCTGTGGATAACCCATCAGAATGGATGTTCGATTTCCCTGTCAAGCGCGCCACCCCCGACCCCCGCGAACCACCCGCCCGCCCGGCCACCCCGCGCCGGAACGCCGCGGGCGCAGGCGCGGACCGGACCGTCCCGGCGGCCGCCGCCGAGCAGGCCCGACGGTCCGCGCTGACCACGCACCCGCCCGAGGCGGTGGCGGGAGCCGTCGCGGTTTCCGCGGCGCCGGCGGGGACCAGCGGCAGGGCCACCCCCGCCAGCAGGGGTAGTGACAACCGGAGGTTGACACCTCGGGACTGTCAACCTACGGTTGCACCATGACGAACCCTTCAGAGGAACCCGTTCGCATGACCAATCCGGTACGCCTCGACGACCTGATCGAGGCCATCAAGAAGGTCCACACCGACGCCCTCGAACAGCTCAGCGGTGCGGTCGTCGCCGCCGAGCACCTCGGGGACGTCGCGGACCACCTCATCGGCCACTTCGTGGACCAGGCCCGCCGCTCCGGCGCCTCCTGGACCGACATCGGCCGCAGCATGGGCGTCACCCGTCAGGCCGCGCAGAAGCGCTTCGTCCCCAAGGCCGACAAGGAGGGCGAGGCCGGGGACCTCCAGGCCAGCCAGGGCTTCGGCCGCTTCACCCCGCGGGCCCGCAACGTCGTGGTGTCCGCACAGAACGAGGCCCGCGCCGCGGGCAACACCGAGATCCGCACCGAGCACCTCGTCCTCGGCCTGCTCGCCGAGGACCAGGGCCTGGCCGCGCTCGCCCTGCGGGCGCAGCAGGTCTCAACGGAGGACGTCCGCGCCGCGGCGACGGCGGCCCTGCCGGCCCCCGCCGAGGAGCTGCCCGCGCTGATCCCGTTCGACGCGTCGGCCAAGAAGGCCCTGGAACTGACCTTCCGCGAGGGCCTGCGCCTGGGCCACGACTACATCGGCACCGAGCACATCCTGCTCGCCCTCCTCGAACTGGAGAACGGCGAGGGCGTCCTGAGCGGCGCCGGCGCCCGCAAGGAGGCCGCCGAGGCCACCGTCACCGAAGCCCTGGCAGCCTTCCACGGCGGCGGGGACGGGAAGGCGACCGCGGCGCCGGAGGAGTAGGAGAAGAAGAAGCAGGAGCAGGAGCGGAGGGTGGGGGCGCGGTGTCGTCCGCGCCCTCCGTCAGCTCGTACCGCTTCACGTACGCACCGAGGAACGCCTGCAGCGTCGCGACGGCCGGGATCGCGATGAGCGCCCCGACCGCGCCCAGCAGGGCGGTGCCCGCGATGACCGATCCGAAGGCCACGGCGGGGTGGATGTCCACGGTCCGCGAGGTGAGCTTCGGCTGCAGGACGTAGTTCTCGAACTGCTGGTAGACCACCACGAACCCGAGGACGTACAGCGCGTACCAGGGGTCGACCGTGAAGGCGATCAGCGTGGGCAGCGCTCCCGCCAGGTAGGTGCCGATGGTCGGGATGAACTGGGAGACCAGCCCGACCCACACGGCGAGCGCGGGCGCGTACGGCACGTCCAGGACCGCGAAGACGACGTAGTGCGCGATCCCGGAGACCAGGGCCATCAGCCCGCGCGAGTAAAGGTAGCCGCCGGTCTTGGCGACGGCGATCTCCCAGGCGCGCAGCACCTCCGACTGCTTGGCCGGCGGCAGGACGGAGCACAGCGCGCGCCGCAGCCGCGGCCCGTCGGCGGCGAAGTAGAAGGAGAACAGGCCGACGGTCAGCAGCCGGAAGAGCCCGCCGAGCACGGTGGCGGAGACGTCGAGCACGCCGCTCGCGCTGTTCTGCACGTACTTCTGGAGCCAGGCCGAGTGCAGCAGGCTGTCCTGGATCTCCAGCCGGGACAGCTCGGTGTGGAAGGTGGCGTTGATCGCGTTGATGACCGAGTCGAGGTAGCGCGGGAAGCCCTCCACCATGGCGACGATCTGCCCGGCCAGCATCGAGCCCAGCAGGACGAGGAAGCCGGCGGCCGCGACGACCACCCCGAGGAACACCAGGAAGGTGGCGAGCCCCCTGCGCATGCCGCGGGCCGCCATCCGCGCCACGGCGGGTTCGATCGCGAGCGCGAGGAAGAACGCGATCAGGATGTTGATCAGCAGGCCGATCAGCTGGTGGAAGGCCCAGCCGGCCAGCTGGAAGCAGGCGTACAACGCCAGGACGAGCACCACCGCGCGCGGCAGCCAGCGCGGCATGCGCTCCCCGGCCCACGGTGGGCGCGCCGGGCCCGCCGCCGGGGCGAGCCCGGCATCAGCGGCATCAGCGGCGTCCGCGGTATCCGCGGTATCCGCGGTGCCGGCGCGGCCTGCGCCGCCCGCGCTGCCGTCACTGCCGTCGTGCCCGGTCGTCATCGTCCGGTGGTCGGTGTCATCGGTGGCTGCCACGCCGCCCAGTCTGTCCGATCCGTCGCGCATACGGGGAAACGGGCGACGCCGTCAGCGCTGCGAGGCCGGCACGTCCATGGCGGAACACACCGCGCGCCACACGTCCTTGGCCTCCCAGCCCGCCTCCAGCGCCTGGTGGACGGTACGCCCGCCGAGCTCCGACATGACGTGGTCCCGCGCGAAGGAGTCCGCGTAGCCGGCACCGAAGTACTCGGCCATCCGCTCCCAGAAAATCGTCAACCGCATGCACACCAGTATCCCGCTCCGGCGCGGAAGGCCGGGACCACTAGCCGGCCAGCGCCCGCACGCCCGCGGTCACCACGACGGCGGCGCCGACCACGACGAGGAACGGGGCCCTCAGCAGCAGCGCCAGCCCCGCGGCGGCCAGGCCGGCGGCCCGGGCGTCGAGGACGACCTCGTGCCCGCTGCCGAAGGTCTGCTGGGCGGTGAGCGCGGCGAGCAGCGCGACCGGCAGCAGGGCGGCGAGCCGGCGCACGGCCGGGCGCTCCAGGGCCCCGGCGGGCACCAGCAGTCCGGCGAGCTTGACGGCGTAGCAGCCGGCGGCGGTCAGCGCGATGGCGAGCCAGACGTTCACGGTCGGCGTCCCTTCAGCCAGAGGATCACGGGAGCGGCCAGTGCGGCGACGAGCACGGGCAGCCCGGCGGGCAGGACGGGCAGCAGGCCCAGGCCGAGGACGAGCGCGAGCGCGGCGGCGGCCCGCTCCGTGGCGGTCTTCAGCATCGGCGCGAGCAGCGCCAGGAACACAGCCGGACCGGCGGCGTCCAGCCCCCACGCGGCGGTGTCCCCGATGGCCTCGGCGCCGAGCACGCCCAGCAGGGTGGTGAGGTTCCACAGCACGTACAGGCTGAGCCCGGTCACGGTGAACCCGAGCCGCGCCGACCTGCGGTCGGGCTGGGCCAGCGACACGGCGGTGGTCTCGTCGATCACCCAGTGCGCGGCGAACGGCCGCACGGCCCGGGGCAGCGCGAGCAGCTGCGACAGCCGCAGCCCGTAGAAGGCGTTCCGGGTCCCGAGGAAGAAGGCCCCGGCGGCGGCCGTGAACGGGTTGCCGCCCGCGGCCAGAGCCCCGACCAGCGCGAACTGCGAGGCACCGGTGAACACGAGCAGGCTCAGCACGCAGGCCTGCAGCGCGCTGATCCCGGAGCCGGCGGCGGTCACCCCGAACGCGAATCCGGACAGTCCCACCGCCACCCCGACGCCGAGGGCGTCCCGCACGACGGCGGACCGCGGCCGGCCGGCGACCCCCTCGGGGGTCTCTTGCACCACCATCTGACGATCTCCCACCCCGCGAACGTACGCGCGGCGGGCCGGCCGGGTCTTGTACGTTCTTGCAGCCGCGCGGCCTGGCGAGCACCGGGCGGGGCGGGCAGCCTGGCGGGCGCGCGGCCGCCTATCAGGCCCGCTCGCGCCGGTAGGCGCCGGGCGGGACGCCGACGATGCGGGTGAAGTGCCGGTTCAGGTGCGGCTGGTCGGTGAAGCCGACGGCGAGGGCCGCCTCGGCGGGCGTGGTGCCCGCGTCCAGCAGGGACCGGGCCCGCCGGACCCGGGCGTCGGTCAGCCAGGTGTGAGGCGGCATCCCGTACCGCTCCTTGAAGGCCCGCAGCAGGGCGAACGGGCTGGTCCCGAGCTCGGCCGCGAGCTGCTCCAGCGACGGCGGGTCGGCCATCCGCTCCCGGAGCGCGGCGCGGGCCCGCGCGGCCCCGGCGGCGCCGGCGCTGCGTGCGGTGCGGGCGGGCAGCGGTCCGGCGTGCCGGGCGAGCATGCGGGCCACGGCGGTGCGCAGCAGGGTGTCGGCGGCGAGCGCGTTGCCCGCCTCGGCGGCGCGGTGCACCTCGGCGATGGTCTGCGAGGTCTGCGGGTCGGCGACCTCGTCGACGGTGAAGCCGGGGGTGCCGCGCAGGCCGCTGATCTCGGCGGCGACCTCGGCGATCAGTGCGCGGGAGGGGTAGAGGGTGGAGTAGTCCCAACCCTCGGGGGCGCCGGCGCGGGCGGTGTGCGGCACCTCCGGGTTGATCAGGACGACGCTGCCCGGGCCGGCGCGCACGAGGCCGCCGGGCAGGCCGACCTCCTCGATGCCGCGGGTGACGGCCGCGATGACGTAGCCGTCGTGGGCGTGGCGCGGGAAGGCGTGGCGGATGTAGTGGGCGCGCAGCAGGTCCAGGCCCGGCAGTTCCGGGTACTGCCAGTGCCGCGCCCATTCGCGGTCGGCCCCGGCCCGGTCTGCCGGTGCGCCGCCGGCCGGTGCGCCGCCGGCCTGGATGCCGCCGGCCCGGGTGCCGCCGGCCCGGCTGCCCTCGGCCCGGGCGCCTTCGGCCCCTGCCCGTTCCCTGTCGTCGTGCGCCACTCCCCCATTCTGCGCCCCCGCCGCCGGCCCTTCCCACGGGGTTTGCCCAGGTCCGGGGCGCTGTCGGTGGGTGGGTGCAGGATGGGGGCATGGCCGGCTCCGCGCTCGATGCGTTCTCCCCCGCGACCCGCTCCTGGTTCACGGGGGCCTTCCGTACGCCCACCTCCGCCCAGGAGGGCGCCTGGCGGGCCATCGGGGAGGGCTCCGACGTCCTGGTCGTGGCGCCCACCGGCTCCGGCAAGACCCTCGCCGCGTTCCTGGCCGCGCTCGACGCGCTGGCGTCCGCCCCGCCGCCGGCGGAGCCGAAGAAGCGCTGCCGGGTGCTGTACGTGTCGCCGCTGAAGGCCCTCGCGGTCGACGTCGAGCGGAACCTGCGCAGCCCGCTGACCGGGATCCGGCAGGAGTCGGTCCGCCTGGGCCTGCCCGAGCCGGACATCCGGGTGGGGATCCGCTCGGGGGACACTCCGGCGGCCGAGCGGCGAGCGCTGGCGAGCAGGCCGCCGGACATCCTGATCACCACGCCGGAGTCGCTGTTCCTGATGCTGACGTCGGCGACGCGCGAGGCGCTCGCCGGGATCGAGACGGTGATCCTGGACGAGGTGCACGCGGTCGCGGGGACCAAGCGGGGCGCGCACCTGGCGCTGTCGCTGGAGCGGCTGGACGAGCTGCTGCCGCGCCCGGCCCGCAGGATCGGGCTGTCGGCGACGGTCCGGCCGGTGGAGGAGGTGGCCCGCTATCTCGCGCCGCGCGGGAAGGTGGAGATCGTCCAGCCGCCCTCGGCGAAGGAGTTCGACCTGTCGGTGGTCGTCCCGGTCGAGGACATGGGCGAGCTGGGCGGCTCGCCGGCCACGGAGGGGAACGAGGGCGGGGACAAGCCGTCGATCTGGCCGCATGTGGAGGAGCGGATCGCCGATCTGGTCCAGGCGCACCGCTCCACGATCGTGTTCGCCAACTCGCGCCGCCTCGCCGAGCGGCTGTGCAACCGGCTGAACGAGATCGCGTACGAGCGCGCCATGGGCGAGCAGCTGCCCGAAGGACCGCCGCCGGCCCAGATCATGGCCCAGTCGGGCGCCGCGCAGGGGGCGCCGCCGCTGCTGGCGCGGGCGCACCACGGCTCGGTGTCCAAGGAGCAGCGGGCGCTGGTGGAGGAGGACCTGAAGGCGGGCCGGCTGCCGGCCGTGGTCGCCACCTCCAGTCTGGAACTGGGCATCGACATGGGCGCCGTGGACCTGGTGGTGCAGGTGGAGTCGCCGCCGTCGGTGGCCTCCGGGCTGCAGCGCGTGGGCCGGGCCGGGCACCAGGTCGGCGCGGTCTCCACGGGGGTGGTGTTCCCCAAGTACCGGGGGGACCTGGTGCAGGCGGCGGTGGTCACCGAGCGGATGCGCAGCGGGTCGATCGAGTCGCTGCGCATCCCGTCGAACCCGCTGGACGTACTGGCGCAGCAGCTGGTCGCGATGACCGCGATGGACACCTGGCAGCTGGACGAGCTGCTGGCGCTGGTGCGGCGGGCGGCGCCGTTCGCCGCGCTCCCGGAGTCGGCGTTCACCGGGGTGCTGGACATGCTGGCGGGCCGCTATCCGTCCGACGCGTTCGCGGAGCTCAGACCGCGGGTGGTGTGGGACCGGGTCGCGGGGACGGTCACGGGGCGGCCGGGGGCCCAGCGCCTGGCGGTGACCTCCGGCGGCACCATCCCCGACCGCGGGCTGTTCGGCGTCTTCCTGGCCGGGGCCGATCCGAAGAAGGGCGGCGGCCGGGTCGGCGAGCTCGACGAGGAGATGGTCTACGAGTCCCGGGTGGGGGACGTGTTCACCCTCGGCACCACCTCGTGGCGGATCGAGGACATCACCCGCGACCGGGTCCTGGTCTCCCCCGCCCCCGGGGTGCCGGGCCGGCTGCCGTTCTGGAAGGGCGACCAGCTGGGCCGCCCCCTCGAACTGGGCCGGGCCGTCGGCGCGTTCCTCCGCGAGCTGGGCGCGCTGTCCGACGAGGACGCGCGGCTGCGGCTGCTGGCGGCCGGCCTGGACGGCTGGGCCGCGGAGAACGTGCTGTCGTACCTGGCGGAGCAGCGCGAGGCCTGCGGGCACGTGCCGGACGACCGGACCATCGTGGTCGAGCGGTTCCGCGACGAGCTCGGCGACTGGCGGGTCGTCGTCCACTCCCCGTTCGGCGCACAGGTGCACGCACCGTGGGCGCTGGCGCTCGGGGCGCGCCTCGCCGAGCGGTACGGGATGGACGCGCAGGTCATGCATGCGGACGACGGGATCGTGCTGCGGCTGCCCGATGCCGACCTGCTCTCCATGGACCTGCTCGACCACGATCCGGCGGCCGCCCGCTCCTTCGAGTTCGACGACGAGCAGGCACCGCTGGGCGCGGCGGACGTCGCCTTCGACCACGGCGAGATCGGCGGCATCGTCACCGACCAGGTGGGCGGCTCCGCCCTGTTCGCCTCCCGGTTCCGCGAGTGCGCGGCGCGCGCCCTGCTGCTGCCGCGCCGCAACCCGGGCAAGCGCACCCCGCTGTGGCAGCAGCGGCAGCGCGCCTCGCAGCTGCTCCAGGTGGCCTCGGAGTTCGGGTCGTTCCCGATCGTGCTGGAGGCCGTACGGGAGTGCCTGCAGGACGTGTTCGACGTGCCGGGCCTGACGGAGCTGATGGGGGACATCGAGGCGCGGCGGGTGCGGCTGGTGGAGGTGACGACGCCCGAGCCGTCGCCGTTCGCCCGCTCGCTGCTCTTCGGGTACGTGGCCCAGTTCCTGTACGAGGGGGACTCGCCCCTCGCGGAGCGCCGGGCGGCCGCGCTGTCGCTGGACTCCCGGCTGCTGGCGGAGCTGCTCGGCCAGGCGGAGCTGCGCGAGCTGCTGGATGCGGAGGTCCTGGAGGAGCTGGAGCGGGAGCTGCAGTGGCTGACGGAGGACCGGCGGGCCAAGGACGCCGAGTCGGTCGCCGACCTGCTGCGGCTGCTGGGCCCGCTGACGGCGCAGGAGCTGGCCGAGCGGGGCGCCGACCCGGCCTGGCCGGAGGCGCTGGCCGGGGCGCGGCGGGCCATCCGGGTGCGGATCGCGGGCGCGGAGCACTGGGCGGCGATCGAGGACGCGGGGCGGCTGCGCGATGCGCTGGGCACGGCCCTGCCGGTCGGGGTGCCGGAGGCGTTCACCGAGCCGGTCAAGGACCCGCTCGGCGACCTCCTCGCCCGGTACGCCCGCACGCACGGCCCGTTCACGACGGCCGCGGTGGCGGCCCGCTTCGGGCTGGGCGCGGCGGTCACCGAGGGCGCGCTGCACCGGCTGGCGGCGGCCGGCCGGGTGGTCCAGGGCGAGTTCCATCCGGCGGGCATCGGCCAGGAGTGGTGCGATGCGGCGGTGCTGCGCAGGCTGCGGCGCCGTTCGCTGGCCGCGCTGCGCCAGGAGCTGGAGCCGGTGCCGCCGTCCTCGCTGGCGACGTTCCTGCCGCAGTGGCAGCACCTGGGCGGGGGCCTGCGCGGCATCGACGGCCTGGCCCGGGCGGTCGAGCAGCTCCAGGGCGCCCCGGTCCCGGCCTCGGCGCTGGAGCGGCTGATCCTGCCGTCGCGGGTCGCGGGGTACTCCCCGACGCTGCTGGACGAGCTGACCACCACCGGGGAGGTGGTGTGGGCGGGGGCCGGGGCGCTGCCGGGGAAGGACGGCTGGGTCTCGCTGTATCTGGCTGATGCGGCGCCGCTGTTGCGGCCCGCGCCGCACCCGCTGGAGCTGACGCCCCTTCACCAGTCGCTGTTGGACGCCCTGTCCGGCGGGTACGGGCTGTTCTTCCGCCAGTTGGCGCAGTCGGTGCGGGCCGGGCTGCCGGAGGTGACGGACCTCGAACTGTCCGAGGTGCTGTGGGACCTGGCCTGGTCGGGCCGGCTGACGAACGACACGCTGGCCCCGCTGCGCTCCCTGCTGGGCTCGGGCCGTACCGCGGGGGCCACGGCGCACCGGGCCCGGCGCACGGTCCCGCGCGGGCGGTACGGCACGCTCGGCGCGCAGGTCTCGCGTCCCGGCCCGCCGACGGTGTCGGGCCGCTGGTCGCTGCTGCCCGCGCAGGCCCCCGACCCGACCCACCGGGCGCATGCGCTGGCCCGCACGCTGCTGGACCGGCACGGGGTGGTGACGCGGGGCGCGGTGGCCGCCGAGGGCGTGGAGGGCGGCTTCAGCGCGGTGTACCGCGTGCTGTCGGCGTTCGAGGACAGCGGGCAGGCCCGCCGCGGCTACGTGGTGGAGGGGCTGGGCGCGGCCCAGTTCGCGATGGACGGCGCGGTGGACCGGCTGCGCTCGGCGGAGCGCAACCCCCCACCGCTGGCGGCGGTGGTCCTGGCAGCGGCGGACCCGGCCAACGCGTACGGGGCTGCCCTGCCGTGGCCGGAACCGCCGGCGGGGGCGTCGCACAAGCCGGGCCGCAAGGCGGGCTCCCTGGTGGTCCTGGTCGACGGCGAGCTGGCCCTGTACCTGGAGCGGGGCGGCAAGACCCTGCTGGCGTGGCCCGGGGCGGACGACCCGCGGCTGGCGGCGGCGACCGCGGCCCTGGCCGAGGCCTCCCGGGCCGGGACCCTGCCGGCGCTCACGGTGGAGCGGATCAACGCCGCTCCGGCGCTGACGTCCGCGCTGGGCGGGGCCCTTGAGGCGGCCGGTTTCCATGCCACTCCGCGGGGGCTGCGCCTTCGGTCATGAAAGCTGCGAAGCCGTTGCGACCATTGCACTTACGTCGCGCTTATGTACGGAGCATGTCACAGAGGCCGTTCTGGCTGGCATCGCGGACCGCTTCTGCACTATCAAGATCAACGCAGGCATCACTCGTGACGATGCCACGTCAAAAGTGCACCTACATGGGGGACTAGAAACAGTGAGCAACATGCGACGAGCTGCAACCGGTGTCATCGGTCTGGCGGTTGCCGGCACCCTGACCCTGACCGGCTGCAAGAACGGCAACGAGGAGACCCCCGCGGCCCCGGCCGCCCCGGCCTCCTCCGCGCCGGCCGCGGACCAGTCGGCCGCCCCGGCGAACCCGAGCACCCCGGCGGGCGGCTACGGCACCGACGCCCCCGCCGCCGGCGGTGCCGCGGGCGCCACGGCCAAGTCCGGCCAGGTCTTCAAGATCGGTGAGACGGCGACCGTGCCGTTCGACTACGGCAAGACCAAGGGCGGCACGATCGCCCTCACTGTCACCGCGATCGAGAAGGGCAGCCCGGCCGACCTGGACGCGCTCAAGCTCGGCGACCAGGTGAAGGGGAAGATCCCCTACTACATCCGCTACTCGGTGAAGAACGTCGGCACCACCGACCTGTCCTTCACCACGGTCGGCCACATGAAGGGCCTGCTCGGGGACAACACCGAGGCGCAGGGCGTGTCGGTCATCGGCAAGTTCGAGAAGTGCCCGAACGAGTCCCTGCCGAAGGGCTTCACCAACGGCCAGCAGGCGACCGGCTGCGCCATCGCGCTGGCCCCGTCCGACCAGACCAAGGTCGCGTCGGCCGAGTACTGGGGCGACCCGTACAACTCCCTCAGCAAGGGCAAGGGCCTCGTCTGGAAGTAGGCAGGCGGCCCACCGGCCCTCGCCCTTCCTGATCACCGAGCTCCTGCGGCGGAACCCCGCCGCAGGAGCTCGTCCCGTTCTCCCGGTCCACAATGGGGCCATGCCCGAAGGAGACAGCGTCTGGCGCGCGGCGGCCCGGCTGCACGCCGCCCTGGCCGGCCGCGAGCTCACCCGCTGGGACCTGCGCGTCCCGCGCCTGGCCACCACCGACCTCACCGGGCGCACCACCCTGGAGGTCGTGCCGCGCGGCAAGCACCTCCTCGCCCGCTTCGAAGGCGGCCTCACCCTCCACACCCACCTGCGCATGGACGGCGCCTGGCGCGTCTTCCCCGCCGGCGGCAAGTGGCACGGCGGCCCGGTCCACGAGATCCGGGCCGTCCTCGGCACCGAGGAGCACACCGCCGTCGGCTACCGGCTGCCCGTCGTCGAGCTGCTGCGCACCGCAGACGAGGACCGGGTGGTCGGCCACCTGGGCCCCGACCTCCTCGGCCCCGACTGGGACGCCGACCGGGCCGCGGCCAACCTCCTGGCCGCCCCCGAGCGGCCCCTCGGCGAGGCCCTGCTCGACCAGCGCAACCTCGCCGGCATCGGCAACATCTACAAGAGCGAGCTCTGCTTCCTCGCCCGGGTCACCCCCTGGACCCCGGTCGGCGCCCTGCCCGATCCCGCCGTCACGGCCGTCCGCCTTGCCGCGGCCGCACAGCGGCTGCTCGCCGCCAACATCGGCGAGAACCGGATCCGCACGACCACCGGGAGCCTGCGCCCCACCCGGGCGCTCTTCGTCTACGGGCAGGCCCACCGCCCGTGCCTGCGCTGCGGCGCAGCCATCCGCGAAGCCGAGCAGGACGGCCGCCCGACCTACTGGTGCCCGCGCTGCCAATCCGGCCCCACCCCCTAGTTGACGGCCCGTCAGATCCAGCCGTACGGTCCGGGCATGCCCACACCCACTGCGTACGACCTCACCGGGCGCACCGCCCTGGTCACCGGCGCCGCCGCAGGCATCGGGCGCGCCACCGCCGTGCTGCTCGCCGAGGCGGGCGCGGCCGTGCACTGCGCGGACCGCGACGCGGCCGGCCTCGCCGGGACGGCGGAGCTGATCACGAAGGCGGGGGGACGGGCCGCGGTCCACGTCCTCGACGTCACCGACCGCGCCGGGCTGCGGGCCGCCGTGGCCGCCGCGGGCCCGCTCGACATCGCCGCGGCCGTCGCCGGGATCATGCACACGTCCAGCGTTCTGGAGACGGCGGACGAGGACCTCGACCGGGTCCTGGACGTCAATTTCAAGGGGGTCTGGCGCACCTGCCAGGAAGCCGCCCGCGCCATGATCGCGGCCGGCCGTCCCGGCTCGATCGTCACCATGGCCTCCGGCGCCGTGGACGCCGCCCAGCCGGGCCTGCTCTGCTACAGCGCCGCCAAGGCCGCCGTGGTCCAGCTCACCAAGACCCTCGCCACGGAGGCCGGCCCGCACGGCATCCGCGTCAACGCCGTCGCCCCGGGGTGGATCCGCACCCCCATGACCGCCCGCCACAGCCCCGAGGCGCAGGAGCAGACCGAGGCATTGATGGCCCGGCTGTCCCCGCTGGGCCGCGTCGGCGAGCCCGAGGACATCGCCCGGGCCGTGCTCTACCTGGCCTCGGACGCCTCGTCCTTCATGACGGGCCAGATCCTGCGTCCGAACGGCGGAGTGGCGATGCCCTGGTAGCCTCCCTGCCGGTGCCCGGCCCCGGCGCGCAGTGCACCGGCAGCAGCCCGAGCCCCCACCCGCCGACGGCCACCGCGCCCTCCAGGGGCCCGGCCCCGGAGGGCTGCAGCGCCAGCCGCAGCACGGCCCAGCACCAGAGCACACCCATCGCCAGCGCGAGGGCCCGCAGCGGAGCTGTGCCTCGTAATCGCCGCACGGCTTCCTCCCGGGACCAGGGCCGCGATCCGGACCGGCTCCATCCTCCCGTACGGCCCGCCGGCCCGCACCCAGAACGGCGCGGAGCCCCGGCCGGTGGTTCGCACACCGACCGGGGCTCCGGCCACGCTCATGCCTTCACGGCTCGCGCACTCGCGCTCATGCGGCTACGACGTTCACCGCTTCCGCAGGTGCCTTGATGGTCACCCGCTCCGGACCACCCGCGACCGAGGTCACGGAGACCGAATTGAGCATCGGGCGTACCGGCACCGTCACCGGTTCGCTTGCCGCGGCCGACTGTGCCAGCTCGGCCAGCGACAGTTCGTCGCTGACTTCGCGCATCAGCTCGGACATCCGTACGTCCAACGCGTCGCAGATAGCGGAGAGCAGCTCGGAGGACGCCTCCTTCTGCCCCCGCTCCACCTCGGAAAGATAGCCGAGAGAAACTCGGGCGGACGAGGAGACTTCGCGCAGAGTACGGCCCTGGCGCTGGCGCTGCCGACGCAGCACGTCACCCAGCAGGCGACGGAGCAGAATCATCGGTGGCTCCCTCCTCTGACCGTGTAGCCGCATCCTTCACGCCCCACCGTACCGCCTCGCGCCGCGGCCGTGCGGGGAGCGATGTCGTGTTCACTCAGGGCTGCAAACATCAAATCCCCCCGTTCTGTTCCGTATCCTGCCCCCGCACATTCTCGCGGAGTTCGCTCAAGAGAAGTTCGAGCACTGTCCGTGCACTCTCCCTACGGATTTCCTCCCGGGAGCCGTTCAACCTCAGGTTGACGGTTTTCTCGCCCTGCGGACCCGCGACGGCGACGAAAACGGTGCCCACCGGCCGCCCGTCCTGCGGATCCGGACCGGCCACGCCGGTCGTCGCGATCCCCCACGAGGCCCCCAGCGCCCGCCGCACCCCGGTCGCCATCTCGGCGGCGACCTGCGGATTCACCGCCCCTTCGGCGGCCAGCAGCCCTGCGTCCACTCCGAGGAGCCGGTGCTTGAGCTCGGTCGCGTACGCCGTGACCGATCCGCGGAACGACCGGGACGCACCGGGTACGGCCGTCAGCTCGGCGGCGACCATTCCACCCGTCAGCGACTCCGCCACAGCGAGCGTCTGGTCACTCTCCGCGAGCAGGTGCAGCGCCTGCGCCGCGATCGCGGCGGCCGGCCCGCTCCCCGCGGCCGGCTCCGCGGCTCCGCGGGCCGCCCCTT
The DNA here is from genome assembly GCF_040636955.1 of Streptomyces sp. NPDC032472. Lineage (NCBI taxonomy): Bacteria > Bacillati > Actinomycetota > Actinomycetes > Kitasatosporales > Streptomycetaceae > Streptomyces > Streptomyces sp. NPDC032472. The sequence continues at coordinate 15,996 of NZ_JBEZVK010000011.1, read as the reverse complement.
CGGCCCCTGCGGATTCCCCCACCGCGTATGTCACCTCTCGGCCAGCTCGGCGGCCAGGCCCCTGCGCCGCAGCAGCACGGCCTGGCGGATGTAGTCCAAACCGGTGACCACGGTCAGCACGACGGCGACGGCCATCACCCAGAACCGCAGGGTCGCGAGCGGCCCGGTGAGCGCCAGCACGTACATGCCGACCGCCGTGCCCTGGGCGAGGGTCTTCATCTTGCCGCCGCGGCTGGCGGGGATCACCCCGTAGCGGATCACCCAGAACCGCATGAGCGTGATCCCGAGCTCCCGCCCGAGGATCACGCCGGTCACCCACCAGGGCAGGTCGCCCAGCCAGGAGAGACACACCAAAGCCGACCCCATGATCGCCTTGTCGGCGATGGGGTCGGCGATCTTCCCGAAGTCCGTGACCAGGTTGTACGTACGGGCCAGGTGCCCGTCGAAGATGTCCGTGATCATGGCGACGGCGAACGCGGCCCAGGCCAGCGCCCGCCACACCGGGTCGTACCCGCCGTCGGCGAGGAGCAGCAGGACGAATCCCGGCACCAGGACGAGCCGGATCATCGTCAGGATGTTGGCGATGTTCCACAGGCTGGCCTGATCGACCGCCGCGGCCCCCAGCTTCGCGCCGGGGACGGGCCGGCGGCCGGTCCCGCCCGCCGCGGATGCCGGGACTCCTGTCATCCGGCCGCCTCCTCGAGGTCCAGGGGCTCGGCCACCAGGTCCACGCCGAGGGTGCCGACGACCTTCGCCGTCACCATGCGGCCGGGCACCAGACCGGTGCTGTCGGTGAAGACGACCTGGCCGTCGGTCTCCGGGGCCTGGTGCGCCGCGCGCCCGTAGGCACCGACTTCGTCCTCGTCGGCCCCGTCGATCGTCTCCACGGACTCGACGAGCACCTCCAGGGTCTCCCCGATCCGCTCCTCCGCGCGCTGCGAGGTGAGCTCCTCGGCGAGGCGCTGCATGTGGGCGAGCCGCTCGGCGATCGTGTCCTCGTCGAGCTTGTGGTCGTACGTGACGGCCTCGGTGCCCTCCTCGTCGGAGTAGCCGAAGACGCCGATGGCGTCGAGGCGGGCGTGCGTGAGGAAGCGCTCCAGCTCGGCGAAGTCGGCTTCCGTCTCGCCGGGGAAGCCGACGATGAAGTTGGAGCGGACGCCGGCCTGCGGGGCCTTGGAGCGGATGGTGTCCAGCAGCTCCAGGAAGCGGTCGGTGTCGCCGAAGCGGCGCATGGCGCGCAGCACGTCGGGGGCCGAGTGCTGGAAGGACAGGTCGAAGTACGGAACGACCTTGGGGGTCGAGGTCAGGACGTCGATCAGGCCGGGGCGCATCTCGGCGGGCTGCAGGTAGCTGACGCGGACGCGCTCGATGCCGTCCACCTCGGCCAGCTCGGGCAGCAGGGTCTCCAGCAGGCGGATGTCGCCGAGGTCCTTGCCGTACGAGGTGTTGTTCTCGGAGACCAGCATGATCTCCTTGACGCCCTGCTCGGCGAGCCAGCGCGTCTCGCCCAGCACGTCGGAGGGACGGCGGGAGATGAAGGACCCGCGGAAGGACGGGATGGCGCAGAAGGAGCAGCGGCGGTCGCAGCCGGAGGCCAGCTTGACCGAGGCGACCGGGCTGGTGTCCAGGCGGCGGCGCAGCGGGGCCCGCGGCCCGGAGGCGGGCGCGAGGCCGTCGGGCAGGTCGGCGGGGGCCGGGGCGGGCTCCTGGGCGTGGCCGGGGAGGGCCACCTCGGTGGCGTCCTGGCGGGCGGCGGGGCTGATCGGGAGCAGCTTGCGGCGGTCGCGCGGGGTGTGCGCCTCGACGCTGCCGCCGCTGAGGATCACCTGCAGGCGGTTGGAGATGTCGGCGTAGTCGTCGAAGCCGAGCACGCCGTCGGCCTCGGGGAGGGCCTCGGCGAGCTCCTTGCCGTAGCGCTCGGCCATGCAGCCGACGGCGACGACGGCCTGGGTGCGGCCGTGATCCTTGAGATCGTTGGCCTCCAGCAGGGCGTCTACGGAGTCCTTCTTGGCGGCTTCGACGAAGCCACAGGTGTTGACGACGGCTACGTCCGCGTCGGCGGCGTCCTCGACGAGCTCCCAGCCATCCGCCGCCAAGCGGCCTGCGAGCTCCTCCGAGTCCACCTCGTTACGGGCGCAGCCAAGAGTGACAAGGGCGACGGTACGGCGTTCGGGCATGGACTCAAGACTACTTTGTCCAAACGCCGACCCCCGCCCCAAGTCCCGGTAAACCAAGATCCCCGGAGTGCAATGCGGCACCCCGAGGATCCGGAATTTGGGATTCTGCGCTGCTCAGCCTGCCTGGGCCTGCCCCGGACGCGGGTCGTCCTTGGTGTATGTGAGGCGTTCCACCTGGCCCGGCTCGAATTCGTCCTTGATCTCCTTGCCGTTCACGAAAAGCTTGACCACTCCGGCGTCGCCGAGGACGAGGTCGATCGATTCCTTGTCCGTGAAGGTCTTGGACTCGCCCGCGTTCAGCGTCCCGTCGTAGAGCAGCCGGCCGCTGTGGTCCTTCGCGGAGATCCAGCTCTCGCCGTCGGTGGCCGTCAGGACGACCGTGACGATGTCCTTGGGCGCGGCGGCGATGGCGCTGTCGGAGGGCTCCGGCTTGGGCGCCGCCGGGCTCTGCCGGGGCTGGGGCTGCGCGGCCGGCTTGCCGGCGGACTGCTTGGGGGCCTGCGGGGAGGCGGAACCTTCCGCCACCGGCCGCTTGGCCTTCCCGTCGCCGCCGCTGAAGGCGGTGAAGCCCACGAAGCCGATCACGGCGACGATGGCGGCGACCATGGCGGCGGTCCAGTTCGGCCGCTGCCGCTCGGGACGGATCCGTTCCGCGTCGAACATCGGAGCGGCGGGAGTGGGGGTCGGCCGCCCGCCGTGGGCCGCGTCGTAGGCCTCGACCAGGGGTACCGGGTCGAGGCGGACGGCACGCGCCAGCGTACGGATGTGCCCGCGGGCGTAGACGTCGCCGCCGCACCGCGTGAAATCGTCAGCTTCGATGGCGTGCACGATCGGGATGCGCACGCGCGTGGTGGAACTGACCTCGTCGACGGTGAGCCCGGCGGCGATCCGGGCCTTCCTCAGGGCCGCCCCGATGGACGGCTCGTCGGAAGAACGTTCGATGATGCGGTCCTCGGACCGGTCGTCGGTCGAAGGACGCTCATCTTCGGGGGAGTTGGAGTTGCCGATGGACACGAGGGCGCCTTTCGAGCGTGTAGCCACCTGCTGGACGTCCAGTCTAGGGCGGTGACGAAAGGGTGGAGCAACCGGAGGGGTGTCGTCCGTACGCCATCCGAATGGTCTGTGCGGACGCGGGAGGTGCGGCGGCGGCTCCGCCTGCGGCGCGCCGCCGGACGGGGGTTCCACCACCTCCCTCAACTGGACGCACACCCCAGGGAAACGGTTGCCCGCCGTTCCTTCACGAGTTGGTCTCGCCCCGGATGACGGCGAGGACGCCGTCCAGCTCGTCGGCCTTGACCAGGACGTCGCGCGCCTTCGAACCCTCGCTCGGTCCGACGATCCCCCGCGACTCCATGAGGTCCATGAGCCGGCCGGCCTTGGCGAAGCCCACCCGCAGCTTGCGCTGCAGCATCGAGGTCGACCCGAACTGGGTGGAGACCACGAGCTCGGCCGCCTGGCACAGCAGGTCCAGGTCGTCGCCGATCTCCTCGTCGATCTCCTTCTTCTGCTTCTGCCCCACCGTGACGTCGTCGCGGAAGACGGGCGCCATCTGGTCCTTGCAGTGCTGGACGACCTTGGCGACCTCCTCCTCGGTGACGAAGGCGCCCTGGAGGCGGACCGGCTTGTTGGCCCCCATCGGCAGGAACAGGCCGTCGCCCTTGCCGATGAGCTTCTCGGCGCCCGGCTGGTCGAGGATGACCCGGCTGTCGGCGAGCGAGGAGGTGGCGAACGCGAGCCGGGAGGGCACGTTCGCCTTGATCAGGCCGGTGACCACGTCCACCGAGGGCCGCTGCGTGGCGAGCACCAGGTGGATGCCGGCCGCGCGGGCCAGCTGGGTGATGCGGACGATGGAGTCCTCCACGTCGCGCGGGGCGACCATCATCAGGTCGGCGAGCTCGTCGACGATCACCAGCAGGTACGGGTACGGGCTGAGCTCCCGCTCGCTGCCGGGCGGCAGCTTGATCTTGCCGTCCCGGATCGCCTGGTTGAAGTCGTCGATGTGCCGGTAGCCGAAGGCCGCCAGGTCGTCGTAGCGCAGGTCCATCTCGCGCACGACCCACTGCAGGGCCTCGGCGGCCCGCTTGGGGTTGGTGATGATCGGCGTGATCAGGTGCGGAATGCCCTCGTACGCCGTCAGCTCCACGCGCTTGGGGTCCACGAGCACCATCCGGACGTCCTCCGGGGTGGCCCGCACCATGATCGAGGTGATCAGGCAGTTGATGCAGGAGGACTTGCCGGAGCCGGTGGCGCCGGCGACCAGCACGTGCGGCATCTTCGCGAGGTTGGCCATGACGTAGCCGCCCTCGACGTCCTTGCCCAGCGCGACCAGCATCGGGTGGTCGTCCTCGGCCGCGTCCGCCAGGCGCAGCACGTCACCCAGGTTGACCATCTCGCGGTCGGTGTTCGGGATCTCGATGCCGACCGCCGACTTGCCCGGGATCGGGCTGATGATCCGCACGTCCGGGGAGGCGACCGCGTACGCGATGTTCTTGGCCAGCGCCGTGATCTTCTCGACCTTCACGGCCGGGCCGAGCTCCACCTCGTACCGGGTGACCGTCGGGCCCCGGGTGAAGCCGGTGACGGCCGCGTCCACCTTGAACTCGGCGAAGACGTTGGTGAGCGAGGCGACCACGGAGTCGTTGGCGGCGCTTCGGGTCTTGCCCGGACCGCCGCGCTCGAGCAGGTCGAGCGAGGGCAGCGCGTACGTGATGTCCCCGCGCAGCTGGAGCTGCTCGGCGCGGGGCGGCAGCGGCTGGGGCTCCGGCGGCGCCTTGGTCAGGTCCGGGACGGCCGGCGTGCCGGAGGCCGCGGCGGTGGCTCCGTGCGGCGCCTCGGCCGCGGCTGCGGCGGGCGCGGCAGCCGGGGCGGCGGGCGCGGCAGGGGTGGCAGTGGTCCGGGGCTGCTCGGCGCGGGCGGGCGGCACCGGGGCGGTGGTCTCGGTGCCCTCGCTCCGGGTGGAGATCCCCTGGGTGAGGTCGGCGACCAGCGGCGAGGGCGGCAGCCCGCCCAGCACGGCGCCGTCCAGCGCCGCGGCGGCCGCCGCGGCCACGTCGACGGCGTCCATCTCCCGCTCGCCGGCCGGCCGGGCCGCGGAGCGCCGCGGCCGGCGCCGGCGGGCGAGGGCCTCCTCCTCGGCGGCGCCGGCGGGATCGGCCCCGTGGGCGCCCGCACCGCGGGCGCGCCACTGCTCGGGGTCGTGCCGGCCGGGCCGGCCGACGGGGCCCTCGCCGTGCTCCCCGTACTCCTCGTCTTCTGCGGGCTGCCCGTCGTACTGGTTCGGTTCGACGATCCCGAGCCGGATGCCGAGCCGCCGCAGCCGCTGCGGGATCGCGTTGACCGGCGTCGCGGTGACCACGAGCAGCCCGAACACCGTCAGCAGCACCAGCATCGGCACGGCCAGCGGCGCACCCATGGTGAAGATCAGCGGCTTGGAGGCGGCCCAGCCGACCAGCCCGCCCGCGTTCTGCATCGCGGTGGTGCCCTCGTCCCGGCCGGGCGCCCCGCAGGCGATGTGCACGAGGCCGAGCACCCCGATGACCAGCGCCGACAGGCCGATGCCGATCCGCCCGTTGGCGTCGGGCTGGTCGGGATGGCGGATGAAGCGCACCGCCATCACGCCGAGGATGATCGGGACGAGCAGGTCCAGCCGCCCGAAGGCACCGGTGACCAGCATGGTGACCAGGTCCCCGACGGGCCCGCTCAGGTTCGACCAGGTGCCCGCGGCCACGATCAGCGCGAGGGCGAGCAGCAGCAGTGCGACGCCGTCCTTGCGGTGGGCCGGGTCCAGGTTCCTGGCGCCCTGGCCGATCCCGCGGAAGACGGCGCCGACCGCGTGGGCGCAGCCGAGCCACAGGGCGCGCAGCAGCCGCAGCACGCCGCCGGTCGGGGAGGGCGCGGGCTTGGGCGGCGCCTTCTTGACGGGGGCGCGCTTGGCGGGCGCCGCCTTCTTGGCGGCGGGCCCGCGCGCTGGAGCCGCCTTCTTCGCGGGCGCCGTCGTACGGCCGGTGCGGCCCTTCGCGGTGCCCGCGGTGTTCGGGGAACCCTTGCCGGACGTACGTGAGGCCATGGGGCCGAGGTTACCGGTGTGCGCGGCGGTGGACACGCGTGCCCACCCCTTCACCCGTTCGTGTCGCCCGCGGTGTCGGCGCTTTGACGGACCGCCAGACCCGACGGCGTACCGGGCCGGACCCGACGGCCGACCGGCCGGACCTCACGATCGCCCGGCCGGGTCCCGGACGCAGGCCCGCCCGCCCGGGCCCAGCCCCCGCGCGGACGCGGTCAGTTCTGCGCGGGCAGCACCGGCGCCGGCCCGCCGGCCCCGGGCTCAAGGGCGTCGAGGGCGCGGCGCAGTCCGGTCAGCTTGCGCTCCAGGTGGGCCGCGGTCGCCACGACCGCCGGATCGGCGGCCTCCTCGCCGAGTTGCTTGGTCAGCGCCTCGGCCTGCTCCTCGACCGCCGCGAGCCGTGCCGAGAGCTCGGCGAGCAGCCCGGCCGTCTCCCTGGCCCCGTCGGCGCCGGCCGTGCTGCCCTCCAGCTGGAGCCGCAGCAGCGCGGCCTGCTCCCGCAGTTGGCAGTTCTTGGTGTACAGCTCGACGAACACCGAGACCTTCGCCCGCAGCACCCACGGGTCGAAGGGCTTGGAGATGTAGTCCACCGCGCCCGCCGCGTACCCGCGGAAGGTGTGGTGGGGACCGTGGTTGATCGCGGTGAGGAAGATGATCGGGATGTCCCGGGTCCGCTCGCGCCGCTTGATGTGCGCGGCGGTCTCGAACCCGTCCATGCCCGGCATCTGCACGTCCAGCAGGATGACCGCGAAATCGTCCGTCAGCAGCGCCTTGAGCGCTTCCTCCCCCGACGACGCCCGGACCAGTGTCTGATCGAGCGCGGAGAGGATGGCCTCCAGCGCCAGCAGATTCTCCGGCCGGTCGTCGACCAGGAGGATCTTGGCCTTCTGCACCATGCCCTGTCCTCCTCGCCCCGGCATGGGGCCTCCCCGGCTCCTGGCGCCGGCCCGTGGGCCGGGCCCCGCCCCAGGGGACGGCATCCTTGCGCCGTCCGTCCTTGTGCCGGTCATCGTAGCCCCAGTCCCGAGATCGCCACACCCTGTCACCAAGATGTCACTGTGCACGAAGCAGAAACGGTGTGGGGGAGCAGAAGGTTCCCCGTCCTGTGCCCTCCCACACCCGTTTCGCCACAGTCAGTCAGCAATTGGTACCGCAGCGCTCACGCGTCGATCACTTCTCGCGCATCCACTGCTCCATCACCGACAGGAGGTAGTCCGGGTCAACCGGCTTGGTCACATAGTCGGAAGCCCCGGAGTCGATCGCCTTCTCCTTGTCCCCCTTCATCGCCTTCGCCGTCAGCGCGATGATCGGCAGCCCCGCGAACTGCGGCATCCGCCGGATCGCCGCGGTCGTGGCGTAGCCGTCCATCTCCGGCATCATGATGTCCATCAGCACGACCGTGACGTCGTCGTGCTGCTCCAGGACCTCGATGCCCTCCCGACCGTTCTCCGCATACAGCACCGCCAGCCCGTGCTGCTCCAGCACGCTCGTCAGCGCGAACACGTTGCGCACGTCGTCGTCGACGATCAGCACCTTCTCACCGCGGAAGTCGTACGTCCGCGGCGCGGCCGGAAGCTCCTCCTCCGGGCCGAGCCACCCGTCCTCGGCGCCCACCGCGTTCGGCTGCCCCGGCACCGCCGTGCGCGGCTCCAGGTCGCTCAGCGCCTTGCGGCGCCGCCGGAACAGCGCCGCCCCGCCCTGCCCCTGCACGGGCTGCCCGTCCAAGGACTGCACGGGCTGGCGCACCGGCTGCGGCTGCACCGGAGCCAGGGAGACCGGCCCCACCGGCGCCGGCGGCAGCGACGGGAGCGCCGGGCGCGACCCGTCCACGTGCCGGACCTGCCGGCGGTTCCCCTCGGCCCGGCCGCCGCCGGGCGTGGGCGGCGCGTACCCCTGCGGCGGCAGCTCGCTGGGGTGCAGCGGCAGATACAGCGTGAAGGTGGACCCGCGGCCGGGCTCGCTCGCGGCGTGGATCTCCCCGCCCAGCAGCCGGGCGATCTCCCGGCTGATCGACAGCCCCAACCCCGTGCCGCCGTACTTGCGGCTCGTGGTCCCGTCCGCCTGCTTGAACGCCTCGAAGATCACCAGCATCTTGCTCGCCGCGATCCCGATCCCGGTGTCCGTCACCGAGAAGGCGATCAGGTCCGCATCCGCCTCCCGCAGCGAGCCCGCCTCCAGCAGCTGCTCGCGGATCGCGGCCGGCACATCGGCGCCCGCCGGCCGGATCACCAGCTCCACCGCACCGGTGTCGGTGAACTTCACCGCGTTCGAGAGCAGGTTCCGCAGCACCTGCAGCAGCCGCTGCTCGTCGGTGTGCAGCGTCGCCGGCAGCTCCGGGGAGACCCGTACCGAGAAGTCCAGGCCCTTCTCCGCGGTCAGCGGCCGGAAGGTGGCCTCCACGTAGTCCACGAGCTGGACGAGCGCGATCCGCGTCGGGGAGACGTCCATCTTCCCCGCCTCCACCTTCGACAGGTCGAGGATGTCGTTGATCAGCTGGAGCAGGTCCGAGCCCGCCCCGTGGATCGTCTCGGCGAACTCCACCTGCTTCGGCGAGAGGTTCCCCTCCGCGTTGTCCGCCAGCAGCTTCGCCAGGATCAGCAGCGAGTTCAGGGGCGTGCGCAGCTCGTGCGACATGTTCGCCAGGAACTCGGACTTGTAGCGCATCGAGACCGCCAGCTGCTCGGCCCGCTCCTCCAGGACCTGCCGGGCCTCCTCGATCTCGGTGTTCTTCACCTCGATGTCCCGGTTCTGCTGGGCCAGCAGCTCCGCCTTCTCCTCCAGCTCCGCGTTGGCCGCCTGGAGCGCCTTCTGCCGGTTCTCCAGCTCGTCGGAGCGCTCGCGCAGCTGCTCGGTCATCTCCTGCGACTGCTTGAGGAGCATCTCCGTCTTGGAGTTGACGCTGATGGTGTTGACGCTCGTACCGATCATCTCGGCGATCTGGCTGAGGAAGTCCTTCTGGATCTGCGTGAACGGCTGGAACGACGCCAGCTCGATCACACCGAGCACCTTGCCCTCGAACAGCACCGGCAGCACGATCACGTGCGCCGGCGGCGCCTCGCCGAGCCCCGAGGAGATCTTCAGGTAGCCCGGCGGGGTGTTCTCGACCAGGACCGTCCGCTTCTCCTCCGCGACCGTCCCGATCAGCCCCTCCCCCGGCCGGAAGGCCGTGGGCACCTGGCCGCCCGCGTACGCGTAACTCCCGCGCATCCGCAGCTCGTACGCACCGTCCGGACCGCCCTCGGTCCCGATCTCCGTGGTCCCGCCGGACGGCATCGCCAGGAAGAACGCACCGTGCTGCGCCGAGACCACCGGCGTCAGCTCGCTCATGATGAGGGAGGCCACGTCGTCCAGGTCCCGGCGGCCCTGCATCAGCGCCGAGATCCGGGCGAGGTTGCCCTTGAGCCAGTCCTGCTCCTTGTTGGCCAGGGTGGTGTCGCGCAGGTTCGCGATCATCGTGTTGATGTTGTCCTGCAGGACCTGGATCTCGCCCGCCGCGTCCACGTCGATCTTCAGGTTCAGATCGCCCCGGGTCACGGCCGTGGCCACCGCGGCGATCGCGCGGACCTGCCGGGTCAGGTTCCCGGCCATCTCGTTCACCGACTCCGTGAGGTCGCGCCAGGTGCCGTCGACGTCGCGCACCCGGGCCTGGCCACCGAGGATGCCCTCGGTGCCCACCTCGCGGGCCACCCGCGTCACCTGGTCGGCGAACGACGACAGCTGGTCCACCATCGTGTTGATCGTGGTCTTCAGCTCCAGGATCTCGCCGCGCGCATCGATGTCGATCTTCTTGGTCATGTCGCCCTTGGCGATGGCGGTCGTGACCATGGCGATCTGCCGCACCTGACCGGTGAGGTTGGAGGCCATGAAGTTCACCGAGTCCGTGAGGTCCTTCCACGTACCCGACACGCCCGGAACGTGGGCCTGGCCGCCGAGGCGGCCCTCCGTGCCCACCTCGCGGGCCACGCGCGTGACCTCGTCCGCGAACGACGACAGCGTCTTGACCATCGTGTTGACCGTGTCCGCGAGCTGCGCGACCTCGCCGCGCGCCTCCACCGTCACCTTCTTGGTCAGATCGCCGTTGGCGACCGCAGCCGAGACCTGGGAGATGTTGCGCACCTGCGACGTCAGGTTGTTCGCCATCAGGTTGACGTTGTCGGTGAGGTCCTTCCAGATGCCCGTCACCCCGCGCACCCGGGCCTGGCCGCCGAGGATGCCCTCGGAGCCCACCTCGCGGGCCACCCGCGTCACCTGCTCCGCGAACGACGACAGTTGGTCCACCATCGTGTTGACGGTCGTGACCAGCTCAAGGATCTCGCCCTTGGCATCGACGGTGATCTTCTTGGACAGGTCGCCCGTCGCGACCGCCGTCGTCACCTCGGCGATGTTGCGCACCTGCGAGGTCAGGTTGTTCGCCATGAAGTTGACGGACTGCGTGAGGTCCTTCCAGGTGCCGGAGACACCCTTCACCTCCGCCTGGCCGCCGAGGATGCCCTCGGTGCCCACCTCGCGGGCCACCCGGGTCACCTGCTCGGCGAAGTTCGAGAGCTGGTCCACCATCGTGTTGATGGTGTTCTTCAGCTCCAGGATCTCCCCGCGCGCATCCACGTCGATCTTCTGCGACAGGTCACCGCGCGCCACGGCGGTCGCCACCTGCGCGATGTTGCGCACCTGCGAGGTCAGGTTCCCCGCCATGCCGTTCACCGAGTCGGTCAGGTCCCGCCACACGCCGGCCACGCCCGGCACCTGGGCCTGGCCACCGAGGCGGCCCTCGGTGCCCACGTCACGCGCCACCCTCGTCACCTGCTCGGCGAAGGCCGACAGCTGGTCCACCATCGTGTTGATGGTGTTCTTCAGCTCCAGGATCTCCCCGCGCGCATCCACGTCGATCTTCTGCGACAGGTCACCGCGCGCCACCGCCGTCGTCACCTGGGCGATCTGGCGCACCTGCGAGGTCAGGTTCCCGGCCATGAAGTTGACCGAGTCGGTGAGCTCCTTCCAGGTGCCCGAGACCCCCTCGACGCGGGCCTGACCGCCGAGGCGGCCCTCCGTACCCACGTCCCGGGCCATCCGCGTCACCTGGTCGGCGAACGACGACAGCTGGTCCACCATCGTGTTCACGGTGTTCTTCAGCTGGAGCATCTCGCCGGAGACGTCCACGGTGACCTTCTGCGACAGGTCGCCGTTCGCCACCGCCGTCGTCACCTGCGCGATGTTGCGGACCTGGCCGGTCAGGTTGCGGAAGGCGGTGTTCACCGAATCGGTGAGGTCCTTCCACGTCCCCGCCGCACCCGGCACCTGCGCCTGACCGCCCAGCTCGCCCTCGACGCCCACCTCACGGGCCACACGGGTCACTTCCGCACCGAAGGACTGGAGCTGGTCCACCATCGTGTTGACGGTGTTCTTCAACTCCAGCATCTCGCCGGCCACATCGACGGTGACCTTCTGCGACAGGTCGCCGTTCGCCACCGCCGTCGTCACCTGCGCGATGTCCCGCACCTGCGTGGTCAGGTTGCGGAAGACCGTGTTCACCGAATCGGTGAGGTCCTTCCACGTCCCCGCCGCACCCGGCACCTGCGCCTGACCGCCCAGCAGACCCTTGGCGCCGACCTCGCTGGCCACCCGCGTGACCTCGTCCGCGAAGGTCCGCAGCGTCTCCGTCATCTGGTTGATCGTCTCGGCCAGCTGCGCCACCTCGCCGCGCGCGCTGACCCGTACCTTCTGCGACAGGTCGCCGTTCGCGACGGCCGTCGTGACCTGCGCGATCCCGCGCACCTGCGCGGTCAGGTTCCCCGCCATGGTGTTGACGGAGTCGGTCAGGTCCTTCCACACACCCGCGACCCCGGGCACCTGCGCCTGGCCGCCGAGCTCCCCCTCCGTCCCCACCTCGCGGGCGACCCTCGTCACCTCGGAGGAGAAGGAGGACAGCTGGTCCACCATCGTGTTCACGGTGTTCTTCAGCTGGAGCATCTCGCCGGCCACGTGCACCGTGACCTTGCGCGACAGATCGCCCTTGGCCACCGCCGTCGTCACCAGCGCGATGTCACGCACCTGAGCGGTGAGCCGGTACGCCATCGTGTTGACGGAGTCGGTCAGGTCCTTCCACGAACCCGACATACCGCGCACCTGCGCCTGGCCGCCGAGCTTGCCCTCGGTGCCGACCTCCAGCGCCACCCGCGTCACCTCGTCGGTGAACGCGGACAGTTGGTCGACCAGGTTGTTGACCGTACGCCCGACCTTCAGGAACTCCCCGCGCAGCGGATGCCCGGCCCCGTCGTCCGTCAGCGTCCGCAGGTCCATCCGCTGGTCCAGATCGCCCTCGGCCACCGCCGACAGCACCCGGCCCACCTCGGACACCGGCCGGGCCAGATCGTCCACCAGCTGGTTCGAGGCGTCGATCGCGGCCGCCCAGGAGCCCTCACAAGCACCTGTTTCCAGCCGTTCGCTGAGCTTGCCCTCGCGGCCCACCATCCGCCGCACCCGGGACAGCTCGCCCGTCAGGTGCAGGTTGCGGTCGGCGACCTCGTTGTAGACGGCGGCGATCTCCGCCATCACCCCGTCGCCGGAGACCGTCAGCCGCTTGCGGAAGTTCCCGTCCCGCATCGACACCAGGGCCGTGAGCAGCCGGTTCAGGGCGGCGGTATCGACCTCCGTCGTGCCGTTCCGGCGGGGCCGCCCGCCTTTCGGGCGCGTTCCCGTACGCCGCACCGCTGCGCCAGACTCCACCGTGTCCCTCCCGAAAGGGTCGACCGCCGTTCCACCGGCACCCCGGCACGTCCACGTGCCGGGCAACCGGATCCTGCCCAGTGTTTCACCCCTGCGGAACCCGGCCATAACACTTCGGCACCATCGCACACCGGCCGCACCCTGCGGGTGGAATCCCCCACGACGGCCCCAAGCCGCCCGCGAAGGTAAGTAACCTGGCATCCGATGTCCCACCGCGTCGAAGGAGACTCGTGATCACGGCTCGGGCGGCTGCCAGCTTCGATCCCCAAGGGCGGTCGGTCGCCGCCGCCCGCGTCTTCGTCCGCGACACCCTCCAGGGTTGGGGCTTCGCGGACATCGTCGACGACGCCGTCGTACTCACCAGCGAGCTCGTCACCAACGCCGTGGTCCACGCCGGAACCCGCGCCGAGGTCCTGTGCCTGCGCACCGAGGACGGCGTCCGGGTCGAGATCGCCGACCGCTACCCCGAGCGCGAGCTCCCCCTGCGCCACCCCGGCGAGCGCCCGTACGCCGACCCCGACCGCGAGAGCGGCCGCGGCCTGATGCTCTGCGCCGCCCTCGCCACCCGCTGGGGCGTCGAGTACACCGCGACCCACAAGCACGTCTGGTTCCGCCTCGACCTCCCCGACCGGCCGGTCGGTACGCGCTCCGCCGGGCCCGTCGTACCCGACCGCCTGCTGCCCCTGGCCGACAGCCGCGTCCGCGTCGCCGTCATCCAGATCGACGCCGCCGACTGCATCTCCGCCTGGAACGAGGACGCCGAGCACATCTTCGGCTACCCCGCCGGCAAGGCCCTGGGCCGCCCCCTCGCCGAGCTGGCCGCCTGGCCGCAGACCCCCGGCACCGGCACCGGCATCGCCGAGGCCCTGCGCCTGTCCCGCTGGGAGGGCAGCTACGGCATCCGCGGCTCCGACGGCCGCGTCATCCCCGTGTACGCCTCCCACCTGCGCGTCCGCGACGCCCACGGCGAGCCGTCCATCGTCTGCCTCCTCGTCCACGACGACGAGCGCGCCCTGCTCCAGACCCCGGTCCGGGTCCCCACCTCCGACACCGTGCCCCTCACGGAGGCCCGCCCCGCCGACCCCTTCGAGGTCTTCATCGGCTCCCCCGCCCCCGACGACCTCGACGGCCTCCTGCAGCGCACCGTCGAACGCGCCCGCGACATGCTCGACGCCGACGCCGCCTTCCTCCTCCTCGCCACCGATGACGAAACGGAGCTGGAGGTCCGCGCCACGACCGGCCTGCCCTCCACCCGCCAGCGCTTCGCCCGCGTCCCCGTCGAGGCCGGCACCAACCGCTACGGCTCGGCCCGCATGCCCGCCGTGCACGAGGACCTCACCGCCGTCCCCGGAGCCGTCCCGCTGCTGGACGCCACCGGGATGCGCTCCGTCGTCACCGTCCCGCTGAAGGTCGAGGGCCGCCTCACCGGCTCCCTGGGCGTCGCCGCCGAGAACCCCGGCCGCTACTCCAACGCCGAGGCCCTGCGCCTGCAGTTCGCCGCCGACCGCATCGCCCTGGCCGTCGAGTCCGCGCGCCTGGGCGAGCTCGAGCGCCTGCGCCGCGGCTCGCTGTCCTTCCTCGTCGAGGCCTCCGACCTGCTGGCGGGCACCCTCGACCGGGACCAGACCCTGGCCCTCATGGCCCAGATGACCGTCCCCACCCTGGCCACTTGGTGCGCCGTATACACGATCGCCGACCAGTCCTCGGACCCGTACCTCTCCTACGTCCTGCACGAGGACGAGGAACGCATCGACGGCCTGAAGGCCCTCCTGTCCCGCGTCAGCCCGCCCGAACCGGTGCGTGAGGCCGGCGCCCGCCCCTGGCACACGGCGGCCACGGCCGTCGGCGGCGAGACGGTCGTCCTGCCGCTGCTCGCCCGCAACCGCGTGATCGGCATGCTCACCCTGGGCAAGCCCTCCGAGGAACACTTCCGCCAGGAGATCCTCGAACTCGCCGAGGACCTCTCCCGCCGCGCCGCACTCGCCCTCGACAACGCCCGCCTGTACTCGGAGCGCACCGCCATCAGCCGCTCCCTGCAGCGGAGCCTCCTCCCGCCCGGCTACCCCGCGATCCCCGGCATGGAAGTCGAGGTCATCTACCGGGCGGCCGGCGAGGGCAACGAGGTCGGCGGCGACTTCTACGACGTCTTCCCGATCCGCGACGGCGCGTACGGCTTCGCCATCGGCGACGTGTGCGGTACCGGCCCGGAGGCCGCCGCCGTCACGGGCCTGGCCCGGCACGCCCTGCGACTGCTCGCCCGAGAAGGCCTCGGCGGCCCCGCCGTCCTCGAACGGCTCAACACGGCGATCCTGGACGAGGGCGCCCGCAGCCGCTTCCTGACCCTCCTGTACGGCGAACTGCACCCCCAGCCGGACGGCGGCGCCCTGATGAAGGTCGTCTGCGCCGGCCACCCCCTGCCTCTGCGCCTGCGTCCGGACGGCCGTGTCGTCCCGGCCGCGGATCCGCAACCCCTGCTGGGTGTGCTGGACGACCTTGAGCTGTACGAGCAGACCCTCACCCTCGATCCGGGCGACGTCCTGCTGTGCGTCACGGACGGCGTGACGGAACGCCGCGAGGGCACCCGCATGCTGGGCGACGACGGCCTGACGGAGGTCCTCACCACCTGTACGGGCCTGACGGCCGGCGCGGTCGCCGCCCGGGTCCTGCGCGCGGTGGAACGCTTCGCGGCCGAGCCGGCCTCGGACGACATGGCCATCCTGGCCTTCCGCGTCCCGCACCAGCGCACAGGCCACTGACGTCGTGGGGGCCGCCCGGCGGCCCCCACCCCAGCCGGTACGGAACCGGAATCAAAAAGGGCAACAAAAAAGGCCCCCGCCATGTGGCGGGGGCCTTTTTCTTTGGAGCCCTTTAACGGAATCGAACCGTTGACCTTCTCCTTACCATGGAGACGCTCTACCGACTGAGCTAAAAGGGCGGGTTGTTCGGCGGCGTCCTACTCTCCCACAGGGTCCCCCCTGCAGTACCATCGGCGCTGAAAGGCTTAGCTTCCGGGTTCGGAATGTAACCGGGCGT